>WAPW01000065.1 GCA_015520565.1 Candidatus Aciduliprofundum sp.
ATCTTACAGCATATGCCGAGCGCCTGAGCGGGGATTACATACTGCAGAAATTGGTGATAAAGTATGATTATGGAAATGATGAGAATATTTCTCTGGATATTCCTGTGATAAAGAACAGGATTGAAAGCACAAATCTGTGGTTTGATGCCACGCCAAATCCTACCCCTAATTATATGGGAGAGACTTATTATTACGACTGGCTTTATAAGCACGTCTTGGTGGGGATGAATAAAGACAGGAAAAACGAGAATTTCTATGGTGTGAGTTTTGCTCTCCAGATAAATCTTGATGATTCGCTATCACAGCATCTCAACCATACAATCATTTTCACGGTGACGGCATATTATGGCCATCCCTCGTTAATGGGGTGGACGGATATGCACGAGTTGAAAACGCAGGTAGTTTTGAAAATAGTGCCAGGAGGTGAAAAAGAGTGAGAAGAGTGGTGAAAAAGATAACTATTTACAAATAAATTACCCTGTTTTATTTTTATCCAAGGTTATTAGTCCTCCTAGTAATCCACCAAATCAATGTGTAATTCCATATAAACAGGGTAAAAGCCCCTGTAAACTCGGCTATAGCCACTCCTTTGAAAGTGTTTAAGGCCCAAATTGCAATAGCCCAGCCAATTGAGAATAGGAGAATAGAAAATATGCCCATTCCACGATGTTTCCAGAGAAATCCTATGCCCACAATCAATATTCCAAATGAGGATAAAAGGAAGAATGACCAGCTAACATACCAGTGTGGAGGTGTACCCTCAGGAAACGCTCCAATCAAAAACAGGGAAATCATGCCTAGAAGAAATACATAGAAGCCAGCTTTTATGACCCCCGAGAATTCTCTTATTAGCCCTATGGTAAAATAGGCCATTCCTGCACCTGCAATAATCAAGCCAGTGCTGAGAATCCAAGGATAGTTTACCCAAGGATGATATATGTTGCCCAGATCACTTATGGCATTATCAGTTAATCTCCACCAAGAAGAATTGAGATAAATGGCAATTCCAATGAAAATGAAGGCAATTATTGGAGAGATTATTGCAGAATAAATATACTTTCTATTCATATTCTCTATTATAAAATACAAATATTTTAATTTTTCTCACTAAATTCCATAACACTCTCGGCCGCTTCTCTAAAAGCCCTAGCAACACCACCTACCCCGAGTTTTATACCTCCGAAGATTCTTGATACCACGATTGCTCTATTCTTTGCATTGTATTTCTTTAGCACACTGAGAATTACCTTGCCGGGATGTCCTACCTCTCCATCATCCTTGTATTTCTCCTCTCCATCAACTATTGCAGCCCAGCAGTGATGCACTGCCTTCTTATATTTTCTCCTGTGCTCTTTTAAAATTTCTTCCATCTCATCCATACTTTCTATCTCGTAAAGATGCGCGTAGAATTTTGAATTTTTAACTTTTATCATTCCTGCCGCGAGCTCTTTCATTATCCTCCCTCCTGATCTTGTTAGCGTATATGTGCGCAAGCCTAAGGGGCTCAGGATTCTTGTATTTCAAATATTTCTTTACTATTTTTACGGCAGAATCCAATGTTATCCTATGGCCCGGGGAGACATATATCCCCTTTTTTCTTCCGCTTGGTATGTATTGTCCCACTATTTTGGAATCTATGAAAATTTTTCCTTCCCTAATTTCGCCCATAAGCAAATTTTTTGCAACCCCTATAGTGGCTATATTATTCTTAACTCCTACATAAGTAGCCAAGCCCATAAAACGGGGATGCAAAATGCCGTTGCCATCAATCATTAGGAGGATATCCTCATCCACTCTTTTTAGAATTTTTGAAATTATTGGCTCTTCACGAAATGCAAGATATGTGGGAATGTAGGGAAAATCAATTTTCATCTTCTCCTTTATAACTTCATATTTTCCATCTCGCATAATAACTAGGGCAACATAGGCATTTCTGGCGGAATAAGAAACATCTACACCCCCTATTAACGAGGGATAATCATCCTCCAAAACCACCTTTTTTCTCATCTCTTCCTGCTCTTTCCTGAGCTTTTTCAAAGGATAATCCGTTTTAAAATCCTCAAATAGAACTTTGGAGAGTGCCTTAATCTTTCCATTCTCTATTTTTATTCCCTCCTCGCGCAATAGCTCAATTTTGCGTTTTATGCCCTCTGGATGCGTAAAACCACCCAAACTCCCATCACTCATAACTACGCGATGGCATGGTATGCGCGGCGGGTCTGGATTTTGGGAGAGCATGACTCCACAAGCTCTTGCAGCTCTTATATCTCCAAGTGCCCTAGCTAGGGCTCCATAGGTGCTAACCCTCCCCCTTGGAATCTGCATAACGAGCTTATAAAAATATGAGTAAAGGTCCATATACTCGCCTCATATCCTAGCATCTATTATTTTTTGCACATCCTCATAAACTTCTTCCAAATCTCTATTGCTATCCACCACAACGAATCCATACTTATCTGCAAGCTCCATATATATCTCCTGGACTCTCTCTAAAAATTCTTCCCTCTCAAACTTCTCCTTGAAATCTCTGGTATTAACAAAATTCAATCCCCTCCTTGGTTCTATCTTCAAGAGGATAACTATATCGGGGTCAAGGCGCATGGGCTCATACACCCCATCTAACCATTTTAAAGCTTTATCCAAGGGCATTAGTTTTTCCATCTGTGCCCCTTGATAGGCGAAGGTTGAGTAAACATACCTATCCGAGATGACAATCTTCCCATCTTTCAAATTTTTCTTTATTGCCTCAACATGCTCGGCTCTATCTGCAAAGAACAATAACGCCTGCGACAGTGGATTTTTTTCCTCCTCAATTGCTCTGCGAACATCCTTTCCCATCCAAGTTGTTGTGGGCTCTTCTGTGAGAAAAATTTCATGGCCTAAAGAGTTTAAATGCTCTGCTATCCTCCTTGCAATGGTGCTCTTGCCGCTACCGTCAATGCCCTCAAAGACGATAAACATAAGGGCTTATAGAATAGCAAGATATTTAACTTTGCACCCCATGTTTATTCTATGCCCATACTTCAGGTTGCATTGGATTTTATGGTTTTAGAGCGTGCCATAAAAGCGGCAGAGGAGGCTGTTAAAGGCGGTGTTGACTGGATTGAAGTTGGAACTCCGTTGATAAAGAGCGAGGGGATGAGAGCGGTTAGAGAGATTAAGAGAAGATTCAAAAAGCCCGTAGTAGCTGATTTAAAAACTATGGATGTTGGCCGTGTTGAAGTTGAGATGGCCGCAAAAAGTGGTGCCTCCGTGGTAACAGTATTATCCTTAGCGGATGATTCAACAATTGAAGATTCTATCAAGGCCGCAAGAAAATACGGGGCAAAGGTCATGGTGGATTTGATAAATCATCCAGATCCGGCAAAGAGGGCAAAAGAAGTGGAGAAATTAGGGGCAGATTATGTTTGCGTGCATGTGGGCGTGGATCAGCAGATGCTTGGAAAGAACCCATTGGATGTTTTGAGAGAGGTCGCTTCAAGCGTTAGCATTCCCGTGGCTGCTGCTGGAGGTATAAACAGCGAGATAGCAGCGGATATTGTGAAGAGTGGGGCCGATATTGTTATTGTGGGTGGTGCTATAATCAAGGCCCCCAATGTAGAAGAGGCAACGAGAAAAATTAAGGAGGCGATAGAGAAAGGGGTAAAGATAAGAAGTGACCTATACAAAAAGTACGGGGAGGAAGAATTGAGAGATGCTTTTATGAAAGTTTCAACTCCCAATTTAAGTGATGCCATGCATCGCAAAGGTGCTTTGGGAGATTTTATAAAATTGGGGGGCGGAAAAGTTGTGGGAAGAGCGGTAACAGTGAGAACATTGGACGGGGATTGGGCAAAGGCCGTGGAAGCCATTGATGTTGCCAAACCAGGAGATGTTATTGTCATTGATGCACAAGATGGAAAAACTGCAGTTTGGGGAGAGCTAGCCACCTGGAGCTGCAAGGTAAAGGGCATAACGGGAGTGGTAATTTATGGGGCTGCAAGGGATGTTGATGAGATTAAAAAAGCAGATTATCCCGTATTCGCAAGGCATCTTGCACCAAACGCTGGAGAGCCAAAGGGGTTTGGAGAGATTGGTGTAGAATTGAATATTATGGGTGTAAAAATCAAGCCGGGAGATTGGATAATAGGTGATGAGAGCGGAATAGCTGTGGTGCCTAGAGAGAAGGCAGTTGAGATAGCAAACCGTGCCTTGGATGTTATGGAGCACGAAAATAGAATTAGAGAGGAGATAAAAAGGGGTAGCACTCTCTCCGCCGTTATGGAACTAGAAAAATGGGAAGTTGAAAGATAATTAGAACCTACTATCTATCTGCATAAACTCTTCATCGTACATTACGCTTTCAAATTCTATTATTTCCTCGTATTGCTGCTTGAGTATCTTATAATGCCCTTCTTCAATCTTTGCCATATACTTCATTATGGTTTTTACCTTGGGGTCTTCTATTTTCTCAGCTATGCTCTCGTAATAGTCCTTAGCGCTGAGCTCTGCTCTCATGGCCCCCTCAAGAATCTTCCTTATATCCGTTGTGCCCCCGAGCTCTTTAAATATTCTTATCTCAGGAAACTCTGGTATGAAATCAGGATTCTCCGGCGGTTTTGGCTCCTTACCATTGAACAAATCCTTGTAAAGTTCCACAAGAACTTTTCTATGGCCCTCTTCTTCCTTTGCTAAGGCCTCTAACTTGTTTTTTAAAAATGGATTCTTTGCCTCTTGCGCCACCTTACTATAAATCTCCTTTGCAACTTCCTCACTCTTTATTCCTAGTAGTATTAAATCTTCCAAACTATATTTGCTCACATCCATATTTCCCGTAAGCGTATTAATCCGTATAAACATTTCTAAAGAGCAAGTTATTTTAATGTGAGTCCTTATATCTCCTCAATGATTAATTTCCATATACACAGCACTTGGAGCGATGGCCTATACACCCCAGAAATAATAGTTAGAGAGGCAATAAAGAAAAAGATGGAGAAAATAGCAATTACGGACCATTACGAGACAAAGAAGGTCAGCTCAATACCAAAAAAATATTTGAAAATGTATGTGGAAGATTTGAAAGCCCTGCGAAAGAAGTATGGAGATAAGATAGACATTTATATGGGAGTTGAGGTTGATTTTTCACCCCGCACGAATATTGATGATTTGCCAAATTTTGAAGAGCTTGATTTTGTGCTATTTGAATATGTTCAAGATTCTCTCTGGGATGGTTATCCTCTTTGGATGCTCCTTGACAAAAGAAAGGAGATTAATTCTCTAGTCATCCTAGCCCATAATGACCTAAGCAAGAACTTTGGAGATGCAAATATAGATGCTTTTCTGCGAGTTTTAGAATCTGATAAAATAGGTGTGGAGCTCAATACGAGCATAAATTATACAAAACTTGGCACTTACTACTACCGCCTTGCAGAAGAGATATTTAGAGAGATGAAAAATTACAAAATTCCAATATCTGTGGGAAGCGATATGCATGAGGAAATTGAGAGAATTGATGATATTAAAGATGCCCTCTCATTCATCCAAGAATTACATCTTGAAGATAACCTAAAATTGTTCTTAAAGGAGGTAAGTAGGAATGAAGGATAAAGTTGCCATTGTTTGTGGTGCAAGTAGAGGTATGGGAAAAGCAATAGCAAAGGAGTTTGCAAAGAACGGGGCTAAAGTTGTTTTGGTTGCCCGTAACGAAGAGAATCTTCTAAAAACTATGCAGGAGATAACAACGGAGAATGTGCAAAGGTTTGATAGAGGGATAACAAACAGAGTTTTGGCCATCCCTGGAGATGTGAGAAACAAGGATGATATTGAAAGAGTTGTTAAAGAAACCATAGATGAATTTGGAGCAATACACATCTTGGTTAATAACGCAGGTGGCCCTCCAGCAGGATATTTTGAAGATTTCAAGGATGATGATTGGTACAATGCCTTTAACCTCACATTTATGAGCGTGGTGAGATTCATACGAGAGGTGGCACCCTATATGAAGAACCAGAAGTATGGAAGGATAATCAACATAACATCAATGAGCGTGAAACAGCCAATAGACAATTTAATCCTCTCCAATACTATGCGCCTCGCGGTAGTTGGATTGGCAAAGACCATTGCAACTCAGTGGGCAAAGTATGGAATTACAATAAACAACATAGCTCCCGGGCCCATATACACTGAGAGAATTAAAGAACTATCTTGGAGCATAGCTGAGAAGAAGGGCATTACTTATGAGGAAGCATTGAAGAGTTGGATTAAAGAGGTCCCTGCAGATAGGTTTGGAGAGCCAGAAGAGGTTGCCTATCTCGCTTCTTTCCTAGCTTCCGAGCGTGCAGGGTACATAACGGGCACAACTATTCAAATAGATGGGGGTACAATAAAATTCGTTCTTTAATTTCTTTTTTCTCCAATTTTGAAAATTATTGCCCCTAGAAATGCAATTACGAAGGAGAATACCATAAGATATCTATACTGATTTACAAAGCTCATAAAAATCCCTCCAATAATTGGACCTAAGAAAGCCGCTATGCCTATTGATGAATTTAATAACCCCGTGGCTGTTGCTTTCTCCCTATTTTTCGTGGTTAGATAATTTAGAGAGCCCACATAGAGGAATGACCAAGAGGTTGCTAGCATAACCTGAACTGGTATCATCTCCCAAACATTTGTTATTAAGGAATACGATAGAAAGGTAAGAGCTGATATAATCAAACCCCACAAAATTAAACTTGTGCTTCTCTTAGTATCCGCATAATAAAACATAATGAAAAATTGAGCCGTGGAGTTTATCCCCATCGTAGCTGCTTGCCAGAAAGAGTTGCCACCTATGGATTTCACAAATAGTGGCCAGTAAGCCCAAATCATGGTTGCTGCCGAGTGTCTGAATATGTAGCCAAGGTAAAGGTTCCAATTTCTTTTTATAACCGTCACAGGTATTCTTGGCACCTTCTCAATTCTAACCCCAGAATCTTTTAGCTTGAAGGATATTCCAAGGGCTATTAAGAAGATCAAAGAGGAAAAAATGTAAGTGGCCTTGAGTCCGAAAAAGAGAGAAATTATGCCAGCTATATAAGAGCCAATAGCCCATCCTGCTGCCCCAAATGCTGATAACCTTCCCATTCTCATATTTTCATCATGAGCCAAAGAGATTACTGCTGCCGGAAATATTCCCGCTGCAAATCCTGCAACTATGCGAAGAAATAAAAGCGAATAATAATTCCAATAAAAATACTGCAAGAAAAATGCAATGGATGCTGCGAGAAATCCAAAAATTATGAATATCTTTCTTCCGTGTAAATCTGCCAATCTGCCAAAAATCATGGAGGAGAGGAAATAAGCAAGGTTGTAAAATGAGAAAACTAAGGCAATCTCCATCGCACTTGCTCCCACACTAGCTGCTAAGGATGGCGTGTAGGTTATGGAGAGCATTATGGCCGTGTATGTTGCAACCTGTATTGCATATATCTTCTTCTCCACTATTGGCCCATGCATTATGAGTTTAATTGCTTTTCCATGCAAATTCTGCGTTAATTTAATATCCCCTTTCCCATATTACCCATAGAGCGGGTGTAGTCTAGTGGTTAGGACGGAGGCTTCCCAAGCCCCTGACCCGGGTTCAAATCCCGGCACCCGCATTAAGCC
>WAPW01000066.1 GCA_015520565.1 Candidatus Aciduliprofundum sp.
ACCATCTTCTCCCCTTTCCATCCTGCAAACTCAAGCATTAAAGAAGCGAGAACAGGATTTATTGGGGCAGGATGCTGGTAAACACGATACCCTCGGCGGTGCAAACTATTGCCTGTGGTATCTAGGGTAAATATAAAATCCTCATCATCAACCCAACAGAGAAATGTTAAATTTGGCTCATCTAAATTTACCTTTGCCTTCGGACATTTTTTCAATATTTCCTCACCAACAATAGCATTTACATCCATACTCGTAAAATTGTGCTCTCCCCTCCTCTTCGTTCTCACTGCAAATGTGCCGTTTATGCAGAAATCTGCATCTTGTACGAATTTTCTTAAATCTTCCAGCTCTTTCATCTTTCCCATTGAGAGAATAACTGCGATGCGAAATATTCTCTTAGCTTCATAATTCAATTTGTAAATTAATTCTTCATTTCCTTTGTATATAACTTTGCCACTTCTCAATTCCAAAATTCTCGCACCAAAATTCTCTATCTCCCTTGCAGCTATGTCCTCCAAGCCATGAATCGTTGTGGAAAGAAAGAGCATAGAGGGCTATGAGAATGCACAATAAAAAATCTTGGTAAGGCGAAGTATTAAATACATTCCACAATATCTTCTGCTATGCGAAGCTCCAGATATCCCGGGGTTTACACCGATGGTAAGGGATTTTACACGAAATCAAATTTCAAAGAAAGTGTTTATGGTGAGAGAGTTCTTGAGATAAAGGGTAAATTTTACAGGAGATGGGAGCCAATGAGGAGCAAGCTAAGTGCAGCCATGCATCTTCGCCTTGAGAATTTTCATTTCAAAGATTCAAAAATTCTATATTTGGGGGCTTCCACTGGCACAACGGTGAGCCATCTTTCAGATATAGCCGAGCTCGTATGGGCTGTTGAAATCTCACCCATGTCTATGCAGAAGCTCGTGCATCTTGCTGAGAGGCGTGATAATATAGTTCCTATTTTGGATGATGCGAGGCATCCTTCTCATTATGCTCTTTTTGTGGAGAAGCCAGATATAATCTATCAGGATGTATCCCAGAGGGATCAAGTTGAGATATTTTTGAAAAATATGGAATTCTATGCTCCAAAATTTGGGTACTTGATGCTAAAAACTAGGACCATAGATGTTAGAAAAAAGCCAAAAGAGATAATGAAAGAAAAGGCAAGGGAGATAGGAGAGTTTTACTCAATTGAGGAGATTATAAACATTTCAAAGTATCAGAAGGACCATTATGCCATTGTTGTAAGGAAGTGAAGTTTCATGTGGAACATGCCAAAGTCTGAGATTATCATCCGTCTTTATCACTTCTTTTACCCAGTTTATGCTGCAATAATATTCATATTATCCCTCTATATGATTTTTCCAGACCTTTTTGTAAAGCTCGGAACGATTCTTTTTCTATACTTAGTCCCTCCAGCAGGGAAAGAAAGCATGGTTCCTGCATTGGTTTATGTGTTCTCGCCAAGGTATGGTATACATAGCACCATTTTAGCAGCTTTGTTTATAACTATAATTGACACTATTGTTGCTTGGTGGACTGTCTGGAACTGGGATTTGCTCAAGTATGTGCCGGTGTTGAATGTTTATGTAAAAAAGATAGATTCGGTTGTAAAGAAAAAATGGGAAAGGCATAGAATTATGAGAAAATTTGCCTATGCTGGCTTAGCTCTCTTTGTAGCCATACCTTTTCAGGGCTCTGGTGGATTTACAGCTGCTCTAATTGGTAGGCTTTTAGCAATGAACCAGTATAAAATCATATTATCGGTAGCCTTGGGCTCATTTGGTGGAAGTTTTCTAATAGCTCTTTTAGCTTATTTCTCTCTGTGGAGTTTTAAGAGGTGGGGGATATTTGCAATTGGAGGAATAGTTATATTGGTAGTGGTTATTGTGGTTGTGTACCTTTGGATAAGAGGTGGGAAAAATGAGGATAATGGTAACTGGTGGAGCTGGATTCATAGGAAGCCACATCGTTGATGCTTTGATGAAGGAAGGGCACGAGCTCTTAGTTTACGATAACTTAAGTTCTGGAAAAATTGAGTTTATAAAAGAGCATATTGGGAAGGAGAATTTCAAATTTGTGCAAGCTGACCTCCTTGATTTTGAAAAATTAAAGGAGGAGATGAATGGCATACAGCTTGTTTACCATGTAGCTGCAAATCCAGATGTTAGGCTGGGAGCAAGTGATACGCATGTGCATTTGGAGCAGAATGTTCTCGCCACATACAATGTTCTTGAAGCTATGCGCTTGAATGATGTTAAGGATATAATCTTCACATCAACATCCACTGTTTATGGAGAAGCCGAGCAGATACCTACTCCAGAGAATTACGGGCCCTTGATACCTATTTCTCTCTACGGGGCCTCAAAACTAGGGGCTGAGGCATTCATTACTTCTTATGCCCACACATTCGGTATGAGGGCAGTAATATACAGATTTGCAAATATTGTGGGGCCAAGGAGCACCCATGGCGTTATTTATGATTTCATAATGAAATTAAAAAATAATCCTAAAGAATTGGAAATTTTGGGGGATGGAACTCAAACAAAATCATACCTTTATGTGGAAGATTGTGTGGATGCCATAATATTTGGATATAAAAATCGCAAGAAGGATGTGGAGATATTCAATATTGGAAGCGAGGATTGGATCAATGTGCGCAAGATAGCCGATATAATTGTTGAAGAAATGGGATTGAAGGATGTGAAGTACAAATTCACGGGAGGAAAGCGTGGATGGAAAGGGGATGTGCCAAAGATGCTTCTCTCAATAGAGAAAATAAAATCTTATGGATGGAAACCAAAATACAATAGTGAAGAAAGTGTAAGGCTAACTGCGAGGCATTTGCTCAATGAGTTAAACTCTCTTGAGGAGTAGTTGAGAGTATATCTCTCTCTATTATCTGTGGCTCCTGCCACTTTATGTGCAATTTTATCTTTAGCTTGTCTTTATGATAACTCACTTCAAAATTCTCAACTTGGGAACGATAGAGCTTGTATCTCTTTCCATCGGGAGTCAAGCTTGTTCCATCCACTTTTATAAGTCCCATACTTTCCAATTCCTTTATTTTTCTGTAAGCACTTGCAAGAGGAATGTCAAATCTATAGGCAATCTCTCTCACAGAAACTGGCTTAATGGCCGATGCTGCTAGGATTTTGAGGTTGTATTCATCCATCAATACCAGAGTTAATGCATGCTTGTCAACCATATTCATCCCCAAGAGTGAGATTTTAGGGACCATTTAAAAAACTTTCGTGCCAATTTTCTAAGTGGATAATTATGAGATTTTAATTACTTCTGCAAATATTTCTTGATAATATTTTTTGAGAATAAAGGATGAAAAACAAGGATGATTTTGATTGATAAATTTTAATTTATAAAAATTTCTCCAAAAATTTAATAATGGAGATAGAGATGGCAAAGTATGAACATTGAGGCAAAGAGTATGGTGAGCGTGTTTATGGATAGGTACTCCTCGCAGATACTTCTTGGGACATCTACAAGGGCTAAGGGAATAAGGGAATTGAGCAGGGAGTACAATATACCCGTAACGGTATGCTATAGACGCATTAAGAAACTTGTAGAGATGGGATTGCTAATGGAAGAGAAGGTGGGAAGGAGATTAAAGTATAAATCAAGAATCAACGATTTCAGTGCCGTTTTGGACTTTGAAGGAAATAGGATGAAAATAAACATGGTTGCAGATGGAGAGAGCTATGAGATTGAAACACCAATTTTATAAATCCAAGGC
>WAPW01000067.1 GCA_015520565.1 Candidatus Aciduliprofundum sp.
GATATTGCTTAACTATGTACTTACCTTGGCCTGCAGGCACAGTTTTTATTATTGGCGTATTTGGGTCCTCCTCATTTGGAAAAACAAGGATATCTTCAAGCTCTTCCCGGGGGAGAAAGTCAACCATACTTTGAGCAAGCATACTCTTTCCTGTGCCTGGGTCTCCAATCAATATAACATGCCTCTTTTGATTTGCAGCTTTCTTTATGACCTCAACAGCTTCATCTTGTCCAATAACCTGGTCAACAAGCTTTGGAGGGACTTTAATATCCTTGGTAGTAACGAAATTTTGTTTCTTTATCCACTCATCAACACTTTCCACATTAGCGAGAATGGAAATTAATAGATAAATTTTTTGAAAAATTTTTTATCTTTCTTTTCTCTTTCTTTATTATGCTCACCTTAGCAGCAATTGTGCCCCATGGGGATGAAATATTAGTTCCAGAGGATAACTCCATTAGATTGCACAATGCAATGAAAGTGCTTGCAAAAAGAGTAAAGGAGAAAAAAGTGGAGGAGTATATCTTCGTGTCTCCTCATCATCTCAGAATTGATACGCATATTGCAATAATTCTAACTGAGTATCTTGAGGGCTCTTGGAAATACAAAAATCTTAAATTTAGAAGGAAGGTGAAATGCGATAAAGAATTAGCGTTGGAAATTTATGAAGAAGCAAGAAAGAATCTGCCAGTGGTGGGAGTGAATTTTGGAGCTTTAGAAGGAGAATTATCCAAGATTTGTCTTGACTGGGGAACTTTGATTCCATTGTATTTCCTTCCAAAGAGAAAGATGGTCTTAATAACCCCAGCTAGAGGCATACCCTTTGGCTCTCTGATAGATTTTGGCAAGATAGTGGGAAAAATAGTAAGGGATAGCAAGAAGAGAATAGGAGTGATAATAAGCGCAGACCATGCGCATGCCCATAGAGAAGATGGGCCCTATGGATACCATCCTGACGCAGATTACTACGATAAATATGTAATGGAAAATCTTGATAATCTTGAGAATTTATTAGGATTGAAAGAAGAAACCATTGAAAATGCAAAGCCAGATAGCTTCTGGCAACTGCTCATATTGCTTGGCATTCTGAAAGAAAATCCGTTGAAATTGAAGAGGAAGGAGTACGCATGCCCAACATATTTCGGTATGGCTGTTGCATGGTACGAATAAGCTTGAAATTATCTTCATGTTATACAAGGACACGATGTAATTGAATAATGTTCTAGAAAATGATATATACGATGAAAATCATATCTTTTGTCCTAAGGAGGCATAGTGATGCTCAAGAAGACCAAAATAATCTTGGCTGTGGTGCTTCCCATCGTGCTTGTTGTAGGCGGAGGTGGATTTTACTACTTCGCAAGTGATTCTCCATCACCTCAAAATAATTCACAAATTCCAGTGCAGGAAATCTGGGTGGATAATAGGACTGCTGTATATCATAACCCCCAATATTCGCACAATTCCTACGCGGACTCAGAGTATGATAATATAATTAGCTATTGGTATAATCTATGGAGGCATAATAATTACTACAACTTCACAGAAGAATTGGTATACAAAGGAAAGAAGTATGCGGATATATCCACTAGCGTGTATCTTCAGGATTATTGTTCTGGTTTGGACTATAATTATCTGGTGAATTTCACATATCATGGTCATATCGGAAATCTTGTAAAATTCACAATGGGTTATACAGGTTACAAGCTTCCAGAGGTGGAGGAGTACGAAAGCAGTACTGATATGAGTTTTGAAGCTGGTCCTCCTCTTTCTGGTCCAGGAGTTATTTCTTTGGATGAGAATAAAACTGTGAATTACACAGCTTACATACAAGATGATGGGATATATTTAACAACACCCAATTCCTTTTGTACCTTACTCGGTCCCTGGGATAATCTTACATACAACATAACCACGAGCGCGAAAAATCTTAAGATATTCACAAAGGAGTACTTTTCATCGGATTGGGTATCGCCAAATACAACACTATCTTATTTACGTGCTCCTGCAAAGCTCAGTTTTTGGATAAAAGATGGAAATAAAATACTTGAATTCTCAATGGGGTTCACTATAAAGGTACCACTTATTTTTTATGGCTTGGCTCTTCCAGAGCCGAAGGTAAATATAACCAAGATTGGAGAAAGAAGTGTTAAACTTGATATAGAGCCCACAAGCAATTACACGAACATTTATGTATTCTGGATGGACGGAAATCGGACTATCACGAGAAGCAAGGTGGTATGGCACAACTACACAAAGCCGGGAAAATATTCAATAATGGTATTCTATAGTTACAAGGGCAATGGTAGTTTCTATTTCTACCCCCCGAGCCATACTCTATGTAAGCTGCCTTTTGACAGATTTGAGTTGAGCCGTATTTGGAATTTTTATCCTCGTGTGGATGTGAGTATAGAATAGTAAGAAAAAATTAAAAAGTTGTAAATCTAATTAAAGCTCAAAAGCCACAATATAGTTTTAGTTTTCCATGTACAATATAGCGTTTTAAGAGATGCAAGACATGCCTCAAATTTGCAGATGCCAAGGATCACATGATTCAGAGAGTCTAAACTCAATAGAATATTTCAAATCCAATATTATAGAAAAACTAGCACAGTGCCGCGGGCCGGAATCGAACCGGCGACCTTCAGATCTTCAGTCTGACGCTCTCCCTACTGAGCTACCGCGGCGCAAATCCCATAAAGGAGAAGGTAAATTTAAAATTTGCGATTATGGCGAAAGATTTATTTTCTATATCTCTATAAAGGTTAATGCATTAGCAGGGTTAGATTAAGGGGAATAATCCAAAAACACCTTGCAAAATTGTATAGCGGGGTGGGGTAGCCAGGAAATCCCGCCGGGCTCATAAAGTCCCTTTGGAAAAGGTGCTTTACCCTTAAAAGGGGCTTGTGAGACCCGGAGATCGGTGGTTCAAATCCACCCCCCGCTACTGATTAGAAAATAGTCATAACTATTATACCAGCAATTATTATAAACATCCCTACAAGTTTTCCTGCAGATAATTTTTCACCTATGGTAAAAAATGCTAGAACTGCTACAAGAAAAGCATTTGAAGCCGATATCGCAACTGTAGGGCCTGCAGGGCCCTTGGTTAAAGCAATTTTGATAGAATACATGCCTATGGCTAGGGCAATTCCCGCAAAGATTGGTAGAAGAAGATATATGGTAGGTGTATTTTTAAGATTCTCCTGAAATGAACCTTGGTAAATGTAGTATCCTAAGAAAATTACTCCTACAATACCCACAGCAATCCACAATACGATTGATGTAAAAATGCTATCCATATGATAATATCCAGCCAATTTTACTAAGAAATTGGTTATGCCAAACATCACCATCGTTATCGCTGCGTAAACCCACCACTGCATAAGGGGGAAATAATGAGGTAGAATAAAAATTTAAGTAAAAGTGCGTTATATCCAATTGAACATAACGAGGTGAGGTGATGAAAAAGGCCGTAGTATTTCTAGTGATATTATTTCTTGGCCTTGCTGGGGGCTATTATTACATAAACTCTCAAAATACCGCAAGAGGAAGTATAAAAGTTCTAGCTGCTGGAAGTCTTTCAATTCCACTTAAAGAGCTTGCTAATAGATTTCAAGAAAAATATGGTATAAAGGTGTATATTGAAACTTCTGGGAGTATAGAAACGGTTAAAAAAGTAAGTGAACTAGGTATAAAGGCAGATGTTGTTGCTGTGGCCGATTACAAGGCAATAGAATCTTACCTTATGCCAAACTATACAAATTGGTACATTAAATTTGCTAGTAATGAAATGGTAATAGCATACACAAACCATAGCAAATTTGCAAATGAGATAAACAGTACAAATTGGATGAAGATATTAAGCAAAAAGGATGTTCGCATAGGATTTTCTTCACCTAATGATGACCCATGCGGATACCGTGCAGTTATGATGTTTTACCTTGCCCAATTAAAGTATCACAATGGAATTTTTAATGATATAATTCTAAACAACACCGGGATAAAGTTTGAGAATGGGGTAATTGTGGTTCCCAATGACGCTAAACTACTTGGTTCAACAGGGAAAATCTTTATAAAACGAAAATCAGTTGATTTACTTTCGGATTTACAGGCAGGAGATATTGATTACGCAATAGAGTATCTATCTGTAGCTAAACAACACCATATAAATTATTTGAAATTACCTCCCGAAATTAATCTATCAAATTCCACATTAATATCTTGGTACTCAAAAGCTGTAGTTAAACTCGCCGATGGGAGAGTGATGCATGGAGATGCCATAAATTATGGAGTAACTATTCCAAATAACGCACCTAATAAAGAATTTGCATATCAATTTGTAAATATGCTTCTCAGCAAAGAAGGTAGAGAAATTTTGGAGAATTGTGGACAAAAACCCATATTCATACCCGTGGGACAAGTACCTGAGGAGGTTAAACCTTGAAAAGACAATTATTTCCTATATTGATAATTCTCCTAACATCTCTATTCTTTGGCTCTTATGCCTTCCTATTTACATCAATTGCCATTTTTATCTTGATTTTTTTGAAAGATAAGGATAGAAAATATCTGATTTTTTTAGCTTTAATATTCGTAGTGGTGATAAATCCCATACTGGGGATTGTTCCTGTAATAGTCCTTTTATTGATTATGGAGGAGGATAATTTTTACAGGATAGCATATATTCTCGGTTCTCTATTTCTCGTATTTTTCATATTTCCAATTCTGAATCTTCTACTCTACTTCTCCCCAGAGAGCATATACGACAAAGCGCTTATAAATTCAATCATTGTGAGCTTTGTTGCAGCTACTATATCTACATTAATCGCCCTTGTTTTTGCATTGCCTTTGGGATATGTGCTTGCAAGAAGAGATTTCACAGGAAAGAGTTTTGTTGAAAGCATAATAGATTTGCCCATCGTCATACCCCACACAGTTGCAGGTATAATATTACTCTTAGTATTTGGAATATCTGGAATATGGGGAGCACCCTTGGAAAGGATTGGTATAAGATTTTATTACGCTATGCCCGGAATTATAGTAGCTATGCTATTTGTGAGCGCTCCATTTCTAATAAATCAAGTTAAAGAAGGAATAAAAAAGGTAGATGAGAGATACGAATACACGGCCATGAGCTTAGGAGCTAGTAGGTTTAGAACATTCATAGATATCATACTTCCACAAATTAAAGGAAACATTCTTACTGGCTCTGTAAATTCATGGGCTCGTGCCCTAAGCGAGTTTGGTGCAGTTATTATGATAGCGTTCTATCCCATGGTAGCACCCACTTACATCTATTTCCTTTACACAAACTACGGATTAAAGACGGCACTTCCTGCTACAGCATTTTTGCTCCTTTTAACTCTGGTTGTATTTGTAACATTAAAAATAGTCGGGGAGCGGATGAAAAATGCTTGAAATTCATAATCTCCAAGTAAAGCTTGAAAGCTTTAGGATAAAAATAGATGAAATTAGAATAGAAGATAAGGATTATCTTATAATCGTGGGTCCCACTGGTGCAGGAAAAACCATACTTTTAGAGACCATTGCTGGCTTTCACACTCCAATATCTGGAAAAATAGTTCTCAATGGAAAAGATATAACAAATTTACCTCCTAATAAAAGAAATGTGGCCATGGTGTATCAGGATTATATGCTGTTTCCCCATATGAGCGTTGAAGAAAATATAGCATATCCATTAAAAATTAAGGGAAAAGAATGGAAAAAAGAGGTTAAAAAGTTCGCAAAACAGCTTGAAATAGAACATATTTTGCATAGGTATCCTAAAACTCTCAGCGGAGGCGAAATGCAAAGGGTAGCCATTGCTAGGGCCGTCATTACCAAACCCTCATTATTGCTATTAGATGAACCATTTAGTGCTCTTGACCCAAACATGAGAGATTCTGCAAGAAAGCTCATTGGAGATTTTTTGGAGAATATGAAAATAGATACAATTCATGTTACCCATGATTTCTCAGATGCTTGGATTCTTGGCAACAAGCTAGCAGTTATGAAAGATGGGAAAATAATAAGGTTTGGAAGCGTAGAAGAGGTTTTTTCTAATCCTAAAGATGATTTTGTTGCAAATTTTTTGGGTTCCACAAATATTTTGAATGGAAAGGTTGAAAACAAGGAAAATGGGCTAACATTGATTAATGTTCAAGGAATAAAGATATATACTGTGGATGACGCGCCAATTGGAAGAGAAATCTTGCTCTCAGTTAGGCCAGAGAATATAGTAATTTCAAAAAGAAAGACACAAAGCTCTCAGAGAAATTCAATTTTATTAAAAATAGTAGAAATGCGTAAAGAGGGACACATTGTTTGGATAGATTTATTAGGAGATGAAAAATTAAAATTAAAAGCCATGCTTACTCCAAATGCTGTAGAAGCTCTAAATTTGAAAAATGAAGATTATGTTTATGCCTCCTTTAAAGCAAGTGCAACGAAAATTGTGAGGATAATATAGCCCGCCTTCGGGTAATCCTATCATTTTTCAAGGAATACCAGCCAGACGGGCAAGAAAGTATATGATGGGAAAACTTAAATTTTTTGTCATAATATCCACTTATGAAGCCATATTTAATACTACAATTAACAACCTTAGCTTTAGTAGTTATTGGCATAGGCATGTTTTACAGTGATTTAGCTAGCGGAAATTTTAATTTTCTTGTTGTCATTTATTTTGTCATTATAGCTATAGCTTATGTTGTGGTAATAAATAAATTGAATAGATGGGCAAAGACGATTTTTGAAAATGTAGCCAAAAAATTAAATTGCAAATTTATTGAAACGGGCAAATATGCCCTCACTCACTATATTAAATGCCCTGATATGGAAATTAAAATAAATCTCAGGGGAAGCTACACCCCTGCATCTCTATACTTCAAATTCTCTGGAAATTTCAACCAAGCAGACATAAGAGGCAGCGATGAAAACTCTCTAAAATTCATATCCTATCTTCAAAAATTACAAGAAAAATATAGAATCAAGGTTAACGATGCATACATTTCAAAAAATGTGGCAGAGATGATAATAACAAAGTTCTCCTACAACGCAGATATATTGGCAAAGATGATAGAGGATGCTAAAGCAATAATTTCTAAGGTATAATCTCTGTGGTGTTGTTGAAAGGTGGATAGTAAAAATCTTCCTTTCTGTACTTTCCCTCTTGAATTAATTTTCCGATCTCCACCTTCGCTTTTTCCATTTCACTAACTAAATGACGAACGGTGCCGCAAATCTTGTAGAAGCCATCCATTCCCCAGAGGCGCTCTTTATTCGCGAATAGACATCGGCCTCCACAGATCGGGTATAAATCGCATGAGCGACATGGCTCATCTATTTCCACGGAATTTCTCACATCTTCCGGTTTTTTATCCCAAATATTTCCTAATTCATTCCACTCGAATTCTCCGCCAATCGGACACGCCAAAATTCTTCCGTCGGTGGCAATCGCAAAGGCATCCCGACCCGCGCCGCACGGCACGCCGTTTTCAGGCCAGAACATTCTCTTTATCACTCCTTGAAATGGCACAATGCCCGGAATCCTGCCTTTTTTTATCTCCTCTATCCACCATTTCGCCAGCTTCGTAATTCCGGGATTATAGGAATTCCTAACCCACGCGTCAAAATCATGCCAAGAGCCGTCCGGAGCCCACACCACATTGAGCTGCCAGTGCACGTGATCGAACGGGAGAGAAAGAAGATGCATGACATCGCGATAAATATCGCTCTCTTCGCTCACGGCCATCCTCGCAATCAGATCCCCTTTGTACTTTTCCCTTATCTTTTTCACTCTATCTACGACGATTTCGTAAACCCCGTTGCCCCGATAACAATTCGTCACCTCCGGAACTCCATCGATGGATACCAAAATTGCATCAATTCGATTCAAATACTCTTCCGGGATTTTGTGAAGGAAGAACCCGTTGGTTTGCACCACGAATCTTTTCGCATTCACATTGTCCATTATTTCTTTCATTTTATCGATTCTCAAAAGAGGTTCCCCTCCATAGAAAGCGATTATCGCCTCCTCATCTCTTTCTACAAAATTTTTCAAATCTTGTATTTCATACTTAATTTCGTGGGGCATTACCTCTTCTGGAATGGAGCCGCCGCAGTACCTGCAGTTCAGATTGCAAACTCCTGTGAGAAATACTATGTAGAGCATCCCGTGGAGATAGAAAAAAGGTATTAATTATTTATCCCAAAGAGGCATTCTCCCTTATAGCATTGAATCTATTTTTCAATCTCTTTATGGCGTATTCAAGGGTATCTAAGGCAGTTAAGCTACCATCAGTTTCAAATTCAAATATGAACCAAGAATCGTCCTCAATTATTTCTGGATTCTCAAAGGAAAGTATCTCGGCAAGCGCTTTGCAGGGTATATCATCGGTGAAAACTATGAATTCATCATCCTCTTTAACTACATTCTTCGGGCAAGCATTTTTAACTTTTTCCCACAACTCGCTCTCTTTTTTATTCACTTTTATTTCTCTATGGTACTTGTAAGCTACTCCACTTGTAACCTGCCACTTGGCATGCTCTTTTGCAGTGCCCATAATAGCTTCGGCCTCAAGAAGTATGGCTTGATGCTCTTTTAGTTTCACAATTGGGATTAGAGGATCCACAGGCTTGAATTTCTCATCCCCTACAGGAATTAAATCTCCCGAATATACTGTGGCAGGGCCATGCTTATTTAAAGTATATGTGACTGTACATAATGGGCATCCTTCATCTGGAGGATGATCGCATTCGTCTCTGAATTTCATATTTAAATCTGTGGGCAGAGGAATCAATCCAAGGCGATGTGCTATAATCTCATCAAATAAGGGTGTGGAAGAATCATACACATTTCCTTCCATATCTCTTATTTGCCCGTGATGGAATATGACCTTGTGTATTGCGAGCTTTGGAATATCGTTTATAAGAGTTCTTCTCAAAGCATTGGCTATTGGGGGTGTTATGCCTTTAATTTCAAATTTTATGTACCTATCCTGCACTTCCAATATATGAAATTCCATTTAGACCCTCCTACCCCTTTTGCCACCAGGCTTTCTAGTGCTATCATGCGGGATCGGAGTTACATCTTCAATGCGTAGAATCTTCATTCCTGCCCTAGCAAGAGCCCTTATGGCTGCTTGAGCACCTGGCCCGGGACTCATACTCCTGTTTCCACCGGGAGCGCGAACCTTAACTATGATTTCTTCAATCTCCTTCTCCTTCAACTGCTCAGCAACCATCTCGGCGGCTTTCATGGCAGCATAAGGAGATGCTTCCTCCCTATCTGCCTTAACAACCATACCACCAGATGCCTTTGCAAAAGTTTCTGCACCTGTTATATCTGTGGCGGTTATTATAGTATCGTTATGGGATGAGAATATATGAACCACACTAACCCTATTTGCCATCTTTACTCACCCTCCTCTTTTACCTCTTCTTGCTCTCCTTCAACTACTTGAGGGCGCATAGGATGAATCTCATCTGCGAGAGGTGAGTACTTGTAATAATCCACGAGCTCTTCTTCTTCCTTCCTAACAAGATAACTTGGTATTGTAACCTTCTTATCCCCTATGGCAATATGGCCATGTACAATAAACTGCCTTGCCTGCTTTGGAGTTCTTGCAAGACCTTTTAGATAAACAATTGTCTGCAATCTTCTCCTCAAGATATCCTCAACAGTAAGGGATAAAACAGCATCCAAGGTGGCGTTTGAATCATTGAGTATACCCAACCTTATAAGCTTGTCAAAAAGCAATTTCTGCTCTTTCTCTGCCTGAGGATTTCCATACCTCAACTTTGCCTGAAGCTGCCTTGCCTGTCCCCTAAAATTCCTTAGCAGAGATTTTGCCTTCCATATCTCCCTTTTATTCTTGAGTCCATACTTCTTCTGAAGCTCCCACTCCTCTTTTATTCGCTCTGCTTCCCAAGGATGTTTAGGTGTCTCGTACTTTTTTCTATTAAACCTAGGATCTCCCATTCACTCACCTCGTTTTCTTCCTGCTAACTCCCACAGTCAAACCACTTCTGCCATTTGAACGAGTTCTCTGGCCACGAACAGGAAGGCCCTTCTCATGCCTAACTCCACGATAGCATTTGATTCTCTTTAACCTATTAATATCATCCTGCTTCTGCAAATCTAAATCTGTGGATAAAATATGCCTATCCTCTCCCGTAAAATAATCCTTGCGGTGATTCATCATCCAAGAGGGTAATACATCTTCAATTTTCTCTTCTATTAGGGCTCTAATCTCTTCAATCTGCTCATCGCTGAGCTCTCCAATCTTCTTTTTAGGATCCATATTTAAATCTTTGACTATGCCCTCAGCTACCCTGTATCCTATGCCCTTTATTCCCTGAATGGCGTATATTACTGGCCTATTTCCATCCAAGTCTGTATCGGCAATCCTGACAATATACTTGAATTCTGCCATCTTCATCGCCTTTATATATGGTGATATTGCCCCTAAACACCTTCACATATATATCAATTTTCCTTTATGCAGGTATAATAACAAAGTTTATAAACCCTGCTACAATAAACCTATGGGGAAAATGGTCATCCTCACCTCATCACATATCACGCTCACACACCTCACCAAAATGTCGATTCCCAGCATACGGGAGCGATGGCTATTTTCCCGAAGATTCAGGAGGTGATGCAATTGAATACGGACCCATATGCAGCAAAATATTTGATAAGAGCCACTATTGAAACAGAAGGTATAGTGGAGAGACCAGATGTTGTTGGCGCTATTTTTGGCCAGACTGAAGGTTTGTTAGGCGATGAGCTTGATTTGAGAGATTTGCAAAAGAGTGGAAGAATAGGAAGGATTGAAGTAGATATAAAATCCGAGAAGGGTAAATCTGTGGGTGAGATATTAATTCCCTCAAGTTTAGATCAGGTTGAGACTGCAATCCTAGCCGCAGCTTTAGAGACTATAGATCGTGTAGGCCCATGTCGCTCAAGAGTCAAGGTAATATCCATTGAGGATATAAGAGCAACAAAGAGGCAGAAGGTTGTGGATAGAGCAAAGGAGCTATTGCAGATGCTCTTAAAGCAAGGAAAGCAGGTTAGCGAGGATTTAATAAAGACAGTGAGAGAAGCTGTGGAAATTGAAGAAGTTGTGATTTATGGCGAGGACCATCTCCCAGCAGGGCCAAATGTGGATAAATCTGAGGCAATAATAGTTGTTGAGGGAAGGAGCGATGTTATTAATCTCTTAAATTATGGTATTAAGAATGCCATAGCCGTGAATGGTACAAGTGTTCCGAAAACAATTGTGGAATTGAGCAAAAAGAAAATAGTCACTGCTTTCTTAGATGGTGATCATGGTGGAGATTTGATATTAAAAGAGCTCTTGCAAGTAGCAGATATAGATTTCATAGCAAGAGCCCCGCCGGGTTATGAAGTGGAAGAATTGACCTACAAGCAATTAATGAAAGCCCTTAGAAACAAGGTGCCAGTGGAACAATACTTGGCAACTCACAACATTGAGATAAAGAAGGAGAAAAAGGAAGAGAAAAAAGCAGAGGAAAAGAAAGAGGAGAATGAGGAAGAAGTTAAAGAAAATGATATTGGTGCCTTATTCAAAGAATTGAATGCAAAAAAGGAAGCGGCTCTTCTAAAAGATAATAAAGTTGTAGAGAGAATACCATTAAATGAATTGATAGATAAATTAAAAGCTACGAAAGAAAAGGGAGACACACTCATAACTGGAGGAATAATATCCCAGAGACTTGTTGATGTGGCATCTGAGAAGGGAATAACGAAAATAATTGGGTATAAGATAGGGAATGTTACCAAGAAACCATTAAATATAAAGTTAATGACAAAAGATATGGTGAAGAAATGATAGACCCAAAAAAAGGTTTTAGTTTGAAGGATTTTGAAACCACTGCGGAGATAATGATTCCAAAAGACCCATTGGATAGGGTTATTGGGCAGGATGAAGCCATAAAAATAGCGAAGATTGCAGCAAGGCAGCATAGGCATCTTCTCCTAGTAGGTCCCCCAGGAACCGGAAAATCCATGATTGCTCAAGCATTGGCTCTACATCTCAATCCCCCTACAGAGGAAATAAGAGTAGTGCACAATCCACAAAATCCAGAAAGGCCTTTTGTTGAGATAAAAAATGAAAGAGAGGTAGAAGAGGAAAAGCTAGAGTTGAGGGCTGTTGAGGGAAAGGTTATTGATCCAAGGGAAGCCCCTGATAATGTAGCCATCAAACTTGGCTTCAAATGCGCCAAGTGTGGTGCCTATTCTTCTCCCTCAGAGCCAGTATGTCCAAAATGTGGTGCTCCAAAAGTGGCTCAAACAACAGTAGGGCCCTTTGCAGATATATTTGGAGCAATAGGGGCTGCATTTGGCATATCCTCACTTCCACCCCGTGTGACTACAACCGTATATGAAAACGGGGAAGAGAAGGTCATGGTTTACGAAAGAGATGGAGAGAAAATAAGGGTTTACGATGAAAAGACCCTTGAGAAAAGGAGAGCTATGGAGAAGAAGAAACCATACAAGGTTATTGTACCATTGAAAAGAAATCCATTTGTTATGGCTACGGGAGCAAGCGAGACAGAACTTCTTGGGGATGTAAAGCATGATCCCTATGGTGGTCATCCTCAATTGGGCACACCTCCATACAAGAGAGTAGTAGCTGGCGCCATTCATGAGGCACATCAAGGCGTGTTATTCATAGATGAAATAACGCATTTAGGGCCTCTACAAAGAAATATACTAACGGCAATGCAAGAAAAGAAGTTCTCAATTGCAGGGAGAAATCCCCAGAGTGCAGGTGCCAGTGTGCGCGTGGATGATGTCCCATGCGACTTTATTCTTGTGGCAGCCTGCAATATTCAGGACTTGCCAAATATCCTTTCTCCACTCCGCTCAAGAATAATTGGGGAAGGTTATGAAATTCTTGTAAAAACATCCATGCCTGATACAGAGGAGAATAGGGCAAAATACGCGCAGTTTGTTGCCCAAGAAATAGCAATGGATGGTCGCATACCGCATGCCACAAGAGATGCAGTTCTTGCAATAATAGAGGAGGGAAAGAGAAGAGCAAAAAGAATTGATGGTGAGAACGGATTAACATTACGACTTAGAGAATTAGGAGGGTTAATCAGGGCTGCTGGAGATTTTGCTGTGTACAATGGAGATAAATTCATAGAGAGAAAGCATATAGAAGAAGCTCTAAAAATATCAATGCCCATTGAGGAGCAGATAAAAGAAAGGTATGGAACATATGAAGCAGGAGTTGCCAAAGATTTAAGCACATCTCAGAGCAAAATGGTCTACAATTATTGGAATGAAAGTGATATAGATGGATACCAGTGAATTAATAGAAGAAGCAAAAAAAGCGGCGGGAAATGCCTATGCGCCATACTCTAATTTTAAAGTTGGGGCCGCAGTTCTTGCCTGCGGAAAGATTTTTACTGGATGCAATATTGAAAACTCCTCCTATGGATTGAGTATATGCGCAGAGAGAGTAGGTATATTTAAGGCAGTTAGCGATGGATGCAGAAATATTGAGAGAATCGCTGTGTATGCAAAGAAAATGCCATATCCATGTGGTGCATGCCTGCAAGTTATGGCTGAATTCTGCGAGGATGATTGCGAGATTATAGTTACTGATGGAGAGAAAGTAGAGAGATACAAATTATTTGAGTTGCTGCCCAAGAGATTTAAACTAGAGAAATGATTAAATCTTTTGCACCCATATACAATTAGATGGAGAAGTGGAAAATTTACTCTTCATTACTAATAATACCAGTAGTAGGAGGTACAGCTTCCCAATTACTACGCCTTGTTCTGGCATTTACATTGAGGGATTTAGGACTAACAGTATTTGAGATAACGATATTATCTTCAACATTCATGCTTGCAAGAGGATTAAGTGCTCCATTCATAGGTAAACTTGCAGATAAGGGATGGAGAAGATTTCTTATTATGTTTTTAGGATTTCTAGGACTCGCACTGGATTCATTCCTTTATCTTATAGTCCCATACCCTTGGCTTATTGGATTGAGGGCTCTTGATGGTATTTATGGAGCCATGGCATGGACAACAATGCAAGCAGTGGTTCATCTTGCCTCACCAGTAAAATTTAGGGGAAGGATAATGAGCTCATATTTTATGATGGGAGGAATTGGGGGCTCTGTTGGATACATATTTTACAATTACCTACTTGGAAATGTCTACCATGCCATTATAACTGTAGTAGCATTCTATCTCTTATCCATCATATTTTTAGTTCCACTCAGAAAGGTAAAAAATAAAGAGATAAAGAAGAAAATAAAATTGAAAAATGAAAATATGGACGTTTCTCTTTATACTCTTAATTTCTTTTATGGTATGTTTTTATCCCTCGGCTCTGAAGTTTTATGGTTCTATCTAGCAGAAGGTATGGGATTTGGAAAATATACAACTACTTTCATTCTATTTATATTCACTTTAGTAGCAATATTCGGAACATTTTTAATGGGCCATATCTCAGATAAAAAGAGCTATTTATATGCTATCAAACTTCTCTCTATATTATCTTTATTGTCAAGTATTCTTATAATAATTGATTATAGAGCCATAGTACTAGCTGGAACTCTAATTTTCTACATTACTGGCCGTGGATTTATGCCTGTTGCTAGAAGCTTTGCTGCCTCAAAAACAAGAAGCTTGGGAACATCATTAGGTCTTGTAAATATGAGCTCTAACATAGGTTCTGTAATTGCCCCATTGATAGGTGGATTTCTCTATGATTACTTACATTCATATCATATCCTATTTTTCAATATGAGCGCAATAATATTTCTGATAATAGGAGTTGTAATATTTATAAACACATTCATAATGCTATCCAAGAAAAATAAAATACCCTAAAAATAGTTCCAGTTCCATCTTTACTAAGAAAAAATTTAATAATTTTCTTTAATCTTATGCAATTAGTTTAAATTTTTCTTTACGGGTAAAGCTCTTTTTAAAGGGCTCTAAGAACCTCCAGCGAGTTCTTACCAACTTCGGCAACTCTAAAAGGAAGGGTTTAGAAAGGGGAAATGAGCAAATCCAATGGATTTGTGAACCAGCCCTGCTTTGCAGGGCGTTGCATTGGTGTCCCTTCCAGTGGGCCCGCCCGGATTCGAACCGGGGACCTCCCGCGTGTGAGGCGGACGTCATAACCACTAGACCACGGGCCCTTGAAGTAGGGAATGAGAGTTTTGTTTTTAAATTTTGTGGATATGGGCACAAATTTAATAGGAGCAAAGGGCATAAAGGAATATGGCTTCAACAATTCGCATAGTATTCTTTGGCACAGGCGGTTCTTGGCCCTCACCAGAGAGAAATGTGATGAGCATAGGTGTGCAAATTGATAGTGATGTGCTATTATTTGACTGCGGAGAAGGAACGCAAAGACAGATGATGCGCACAAACATGAGCTTTATGAAAATCAAGAGGATATTTATTACTCATTATCATGGTGACCATTTTCTAGGCCTCGCTGGATTAATTCAAACAATGACACTCAACGAAAGAAAAGAGCCCCTTGAAATTTATGGCCCTGAAAGGACGATAGATATTCTAACTAAATTTTTGACCATTGGTTATTATTCTCCCTCCTTCAAGATAACTCTCTACGAGCTTAGAGGAAACGAGAATTTGAATTTTGGAGATTATGAGATTAAGGTTATGAAAACAAAGCATCCTGTGCCCTCTTTGGCATATGCTATAAAAGAGAAGGACATGCCAAGGATAGACAAGAACAAGGCAAAGGCATTGGGATTAAACAGCAGGGTATTAGAGAAATTAAGAAAAAATGGAAGAATTGAATATGAAGGTAGAGAGATAACAATTGATGAGGTAAGTAGTGGAACAAGAGTAGGAAGAAAAATCGTTTATTCAGGAGATACTGCACCTATGGAAGAGATGATTTCCTTTGCATCAAATGCCAATGTATTGATTCATGAGGCAACGGTGGAATCTTCTTTAGAAGAGCAGGCAAATCAATACGGGCACTCTTCTGCAAGGCAGGCAGCTAAAATCGCAAAAGAGGCAAATGTGGATAATTTACTTCTTGTGCACATAAGTCCGAGGTACAAAGACGCAAAGGTTATTGAAAATGAGGCAAAAAAGATATTTCCCAACAGCAAGGTAATGAATGACTTTGACGAATTCATAGTGAAGGTTAAAAAGATTCAATCTTCATAAATCACATATTCCTTTTCATCAATCTTCACAGAAATTTTTGAAGGCAAAACAAACGCCTCAATTCCCTCTCCAATTATGAAGGGCTTAGAACTCATTCTCATCAAAGATAATAGAAATTTGATATTTAAAGTTCATTCCCAAGAGACCATTTCCTTAACCTTATCTTTTGCCTGCTCTCTCTTTTCTTGGAAATCTTTGAGCCAATTGTAAATTATATCCGCTGCCTCTCTCTTGCAAGGTCCACAAACTCTCTTTCCCTCCTTGCAGGACTCGTATATCTCTTTAAGGTAAGAATCATCCTCAATTAAATGATATACAAATAGCTCGTAAACTGAGCATATATCTGGGTTTCCACCATATTTCCTATGCTCTTCAAGAGTTGCTCCACCACCTGTTTTTGCACGCATAACTTTCTTTCTTGCCTCTTCTGGAGAGTCCGTTAAGAATATGGCACTCTCGGGGATGGAAGATGACATCTTTCCTCCTGTTAGGCCTGTCATGAGGCGATGATAGGTAGCTGAGGGAGAATAAAATGTGTTTTCGTTGAATTCCTTCTCGTATGAGATTATAGCCCTATCAACTTTTATCCAATCTTCTTTTTTTGAATCAAGAATGTAAAGCGCCTTATACGGCACATTTATTTTGAAATCAGAGAATCCTGCTGCCTCTAAATGAGGTATCAAACCTTTTAATTTCTTCTCAGCATCATTGCCCTTGTAGAATACTGCCAATGAAGAATCTTGCTGAGATATGCTAAACATTCTCCATCTTCCCACAATATCCCTAGTTAAACGCATATGAGGGTCTTGATCAACACCCACAGGCACAATAGTTGGCCTAGGTCCTCCAAACTTCTCAAGTTGCACATGCAGAATGTCTCCCACTTGCACAAGCGGGGAAAATAAATGGCTCATATTGTCCTCTCCCGAAAACCCGTAAATTGCAAGGAACTCACTCATATTCACCTTCTTTGCAAGCTTCCAAGCAATGTCTTTCACTTCCTGCCTTCTAGATTGGAAATAAACTTCCGTTTTATTTGGGTCTAAACCTAAGGCAATATAGCTTGGCACATACTCTTCTAAAGCTATTTTCTCAGCGTCTTTTAAAGATATTCCGCGAAAGGCGTATGCTTCTATATCTGCAACAGCAATATGGACATCTGCACCTTGAGATTGGTAGTAGCGAACTTGCTCAATGGTCATCTTGTGCCCAAAATGCATCTTACCTGAGGGCATCAATCCAGTTAAAACCGCAAAATTTCTATTGTTCTTGATGGCATCATAAATATATTCAAATCCCCTGTGCCCAAATATAACTCCCCTGCGGAAAAGAATTGGCGCATCGGGCAAGTCAAAGTTAAATGGAGATATGCCAAACTGGTCACGAAGCTTTGCATAATCTTTGTATTGCTGAGATGACCAAGGATTTATAAGCTGCATACTCGGGTAATGGGTTGCATTTAAATAACTTTTTCAGAGAGCATTACTAATTCTTCCACAGTTGATATATGAGAGCCAAGATAAAATCCAAGCTTTCTGCGGTATTCCATATCGCACATAACATCATTATCACGCAAAAGATTGAAAAGGCGTCCTGCAAGATAACTTCCCTTCTTATCCCAATCCGTCAAAATGATTATCTTCCTATACTTTTTTGAAATTCTATCTGCCAAACTTGCCAATGTATGACCAGAATTTAGCACAATTATCTTGCCTTCAAACCCGAGCTCTTCTAGAGCTTTTTTGTCCCTCTTTCCTTCAACTAAAATAGGCGTATTCTCATTATCCTCCTTCATTTCGTCAATTATTAGCAGAATCTTGGCTAAGAACTCTTTGGATATGCCAAGCTCATTCATCTCTAAGCCCCACAACTATTATCCTTTCCGAATACCCAGAGAATTCATTCATATCATAATCGCCAAAAATTGCTTCAATCTTGAAGCCCACATCTCTCATCTCATCCACGATTTCCTCTTTCTCTATGGGATAAATTGTCATCTCTGCCACTTTTCTTCTCAAATTCTCTCCTTCTACAATATCATAAAAATACAGAATCTTCCAATGGTCATCCTTTCTTATGGGCACAAAGAATCTGCTGTAAATTTTATCATCTTTGAATTTTGTATCCCCATGGTGCACAATACCCTCAACCATCTCAAAGGGATTTATTATATCAACTATCAATCTTCCTCCCTTGCGAAGATGCTGGTATGCGTTTTTCAATATCCTCATTCTATCTTCCTTTGGAAACATTATCAATGAGTTTATGCCTATGATTTCCAAACAAAATCTTTCTTCAATTTTGAAATTCCTTGCATCCCATTTGAGCAATTTCACATTCTTTCCCTCTAAATTTTTTCTGGCTAAAGAGAGCATCTTCTCGTTCAAATCTATACCATACATATTCGGATTGTCCAAATAGTACAAAATCCTTCCCGTTCCGCAGAAGAGTTCAAGCACATTCTCGCATCCATCTGCATATTTTTTGTAAAGAGGAATATCCTCCTTGAAATCAAAATAGAATAAATCGTATATCTCTGCTTCCACATCGTAGAAATCCATAGAATCACAGCTTGTATCCTATTTTACGCAAGAACTCTTTTCTCTCTTTTTTCTTTTCCTCATTCTCCACGCCAAGGGGTGTATAGCCATCCACTATTCCAAGTATTGCGTTTCCCTGCTCTGTCTTCCCTATTATTACCTGTAGGGGATTTGCACTTGCCACCATTATTCTGGTAATTTCCTGCACATTCTTCAGAGCGTTGAGAACATTTATTGGATAGGCATTGCGTAGAAGGATTATGAAAGCATGCCCAGCTCCAATATTTTTGCAGTTTTCAATTGCAAAATCGGTTAATTCTTCATCGGTACCCTCGTACCTTATCAACCTATCCCCAGAGGCCTCACAGAATGCAAATCCAAATTTGATGTTAGGCATACTGGTAACTAAGGCCTCGTAGATGTCCTCTGCGCTCTTTATAAAATGCGTGTATCCTATTATGACATTCACATTTTCTTCTGGCTTTTTTATATCTACCACATCAATTTCCATACCCTATAATCTAAAAAATCATTCTTAATATTTTCTACCAAAATTAATATTCTGCGGGGCAATTCTCTTATCTATGGGTAAAATTCTTGCACTAGATGAGGGCACAACAAATGTAAAGGCCTCTTTAATTGATGAAAATGGAAATATTATAACCCATTCTAAAGAGTTCAGGCAGATATACCCGAAGCCGGGATGGGTTGAGCATGAGCCAGAGGAGATTTTTAGAACTCAAATTGAAGTTGCAAGAGAAATTGCTAAGGATGAGAAAATAGAGGCAATAGGCATAACGAATCAAAGAGAAACAATTGTAATATGGGATAAAGAGGGAAAGCCAATATACAATGCAATAGTTTGGCAATGCAGAAGAACTGCAGATATGATGGAAGAAATAAAGAAAGAATATGGAGAGATGATAAGAGAGAAAACGGGGTTGATAGCAGATGCATATTTCTCTGCGAGCAAGATAAAATGGATCTTGGATAATGTACCTAGGGCAAGGGAAAGAGCTGAGAATGGAGAGCTCATGGCTGGCACGATAGATTCTTATCTTATTTACAAACTTACGGGAGAGCATCTTACGGATCCTTCAAATGCCTCAAGAACTATGCTCTTTAACATAAAAAATGGAGAATGGGATGATGAGCTTTTGGAATTATTTAACATTCCTCAAGGAATTCTTCCAGAGGTAAAGGACTCAAGCGATGTATTTGGATACACAAAATTGTTTGGAAGGGAAGTACCTGTGGCAGGAGTTCTAGGTGATCAGCAAGCAGCATTATTTGGGCAAGTATGCATCAGCCCTGGGATGCTCAAAGTAACTTACGGCACTGGAAATTTCCTGCTGGCAAATACAGGAAATGATGCAATGTATTCTAAGAATCTGCTAACTACAATAGCATGGAGAATAAGAGGAGAAACTACATATGCCCTTGAGGGAAGTGTATTCATTACAGGAGCTGCATTAAAATGGTTAAAAAAATTGGGAATTTTGAAAAATTATGAAGAGAGCAAGAATATGGCAAAAAATTCCAAAGATAGAGATTTATTTTTTGTTCCTGCATTCTCAGGCCTTGGCTCTCCATACTGGGACCCATATGCAAGGGGCTTGCTCATAGGGATAACGAGAAGCACAGGAAAGGAGGATATTGTTAGAGCTGCTTTAGAATCAATAGCGTATCAAACAAGGGATGTTGTGGAAGAAATGAAGAAAAGTATGGATATAAAAGAAATTAGAGTGGATGGCGGAGCTTCAAAGAATAATTACCTTATGCAATTCCAAGCTGATATTCTAGGCATACCCATTCTAAGGCCGAAAATTCAAGAAACCACATCCTTAGGAGCTGCATTCATAGCAGGCATAACAATGGGAATTTGGAAGATGAAAGATTTGCCTAGATTATGGAAGGAAGATGAGAGGTTTGAATCTAAAATGGATGAGGGAGAAAGGGAAAAATTATACGGCAAGTGGAAAGATGCAGTAGCAAGAGCTTTAGGTTGGGCTAAAGGGTAGAAGGTTTTAAATACATTCAATCCCTAATTACAAAAGGGGTAAAAATGGGAAAAGAAGAGATAGAAAGGAGGGCAAAAGAGATAATGAAGATTCTTGGCAAGGATAAGAATTTCAGTGAGGATTTTAAAATTGAGTTATTTGGCAATAGGTATGTTCTATTATCCACTACTTATTTTCCATACGAGTGTATGAAAGATATGGAAGAGCTATTTGGCGGTGTTGGTGATTTTGTTCTCTATCGTGGAGGAAAGAGAGTTGGAAAAAAGTTAGTTAAAGAGTACAACGAGTATGTGAAAGATAAGTCATTGAATATTTACGATGTCTTGTCAGCAGTTGGCTGGTACTTTGGCTGGGCTATAGGAGAATACATAAGAGAGGGAGAGAATTTTAGAATGATTCTATACTATTCATTTGAAGCGGAAAGTTATCTGAAGAACGAGGGAAAGAGCGATAAGCCAGTGTGCCATTTTATGAGAGGCGTTCTAACAGGGATTGTAGAGGAGGCAGAAGGGGAGAAATACGAGGGAAAAGAGCTGAAATGTATGGCTCAAGGTTATAATTACTGCGAGTTTTTAATAGAAAAAGTGTAATTTTCCTCAAAATTTTTATATTTGTGCTTTTCATGTCATTATTCAGAACTTATAAGGAGGTGATGTAAAATGAAAAAGTTGTTAATAATAGGTATGGTGACTGTATTGCTTTTAAGCATTACGGCAGGCACAACATTTGCTAAAGCTAACTCTAACAGCTGGGGCTATAAACTTAACATAAATCTTCAGAAGGATGTAGAGCCATACCTAAAGGTGATAACTGATGTTCTAGTAACGCATTACAACGATATGAACTCAACATACCAGATAAACTCTTATAATGTGGAGCTAAATGGAAATGTAAAGCTTGCAGGAGCTATGGAGAAAAATGGAAATGTGGTTAATTTTAATACAGCAGATTCTACAAACGCAAACTTGAAGTTTTATTTCAATGGTACATTTCCAAATTATGTAAATTCATCAGGCCTATTTGGACATTTTGAACCTAAGAACCTAAATATATCTGGTGTGGATAATTTAATAAAAACTAAGATTTCAAATGGTACAGCTACCACAGATGGTAATGGAAATGTATCTGCTATTGATTCCCAAACAAGTGAGCATATAAATCTGCATGTTAACGGCAAAAATTTGCCCGTGGCCTTAGAATTGTACGCTTTGCTCCATGGAAATTATAACCTAAGTTATGCAAACGATTTTGCTCACCACATACCTTTGCAGTACTACAATCTAATAAGCAAATACCTAAACATTACAACCTATGATAATTTCAACTTTACTGTAGAGGTTAAGTACTACGACCACACAATTACAACATTCTCTCCCGCTTTACAACTATTGCCAAAGCACGAGTACAATTCAACAATGAACATACAGGGCAACTATTCTGGAGTAATAAAGATAGTGGGACTGCAAGAGAAATATATAAAAATACTTGAGACGCTTCTTAACAAGACATTTGTTGTAAATGGTAATGTGGCAGAATATACCTTCCAAGGCAACATATCAAGGTCTGAGAATATAACAGTTCCATCTCTCAACATAATCGGTGAGATGAAGTATGGCGGTGAAAATGTGTATGTGGTTCAAGTATTCAGCAGCGGAAAACAGCTAAGGAGTTCATCTAGAGCATTTGAAAATGTACAGTTCTACTATTTCTATTCTCCGTCTAAGAAGTTCATAGTAGGAGAAGGCATAAATATAGGCACTATGAGATTTGACACCCAGCCAACCACATATTCGGATGCAATGAATGAAATAAAATCCATAGAGAACCAAGAAAATTCTGAGAGCACAAGTCCAAATAATCCAACCGCTGCTACAATACCCTCATGGCTCCTACCCTTGTCCATTGGAATAGTCATAGTGGTTATTGTAGGTGCAGTCGTGGGAATTCTCGTAAAGAAAAAGAAGGAAGAACTAGAGAACGATGAGAAGGATGAGTAACTACACTTCTCCTTTTTTTATGAAAATATTTTTTTGGTGAGTTCCTTTTACCTTTATGCTCTACTACGAGAATCCTTATTTGAAAAGCGTGGAAGTTGAAGTTAAAGAGAAGAAAGGTAATAAATGTCTCCTCTCAGATACCATTCTATACCCCGGTGGGGGAGGACAGCCGCCCGATGAGGGCATTGCAATTTGCAATGGAAAAGAATATCCCATAAAGCACATTGGCTCTCTATGGCATGAAATTGATGGAGAATGCAATTGCAAAAAAATAAAAATTATTTTAAATTGGGATAGAAGGTACTTGCTAATGCGTTCCCACACAGCTGAGCACACATTTTTCAGATTTTTAGAAAACAAAGGTGCAAAGATGGGTAAGATTGCATTAGACGAGGTTTCATCAATAATTTTCCAAGGAGATATTAGCATAGAAGATATCTTGGATGCTGAAGAAAAAACGAGGAAATTGATAAAAGAAGGTAGAAAAGTCACTACATTCTGGATTGAAAGGGAAGATGTACCAAATTATCCAGAGCTGAGGATAAAGCTTGAGAGAATAAGAGATGAAAGAATAAGAGTGGTAAAAATAGAAGGACATGATTTGTCTGCCTGCAAAGGAGTTCATATTGCCAATCTATCCGAGATAGAGGATTTCGCCGTGGTGCATTTTAGAATGGGAAGGAAAAAGGAAGTGAAATTTGTAATTGGTGAGAAGGCAAGAAATTACCATTATAGAGCTTCTAAAGAGATGCGCAAATTATTATGGCAGAGAAATTTGGATATGGAGAAAATTGAGAATTATATTGAAAATTTAGAAGAGGAGAATGAAAAAATGAGAAAAGCGTTGAGAGATGCAAGCAAAGATTCAAAATTCAATATGGAAATATGTGGTGAAATTGAGCTACATTACCTCTTTTTGCCCTATGCAGAGAGAAAGATAATTCAAAGGAAAGCATTGGATATAGCAAATCACAACAATGCAATAGTGATGTATGGGATTGGAGAGAACAATGTAGTTTGCATTGCGTATAATCCATTGTACCCATGGGCAAGGGAAGAGTATATGAAACTCTTGAAGAAGATGAATGGCAAAGGTGGAGGCAAAGGAAATTTTGTAAGTGGGAGTGTAGAAGATGCCAAAAAATTCATTGAAGAATTGAAAAAGATTATATGCGAAAAAGCATTACAATTGCATGGTGATGAAAATGGACATAGTTGATTTGCTCAGAGATTTTGTAATGGTTCCCGGAGTGAGCGGCTTTGAGAGGCCAATTAGAGATTTTCTCCTTGAGAAATTAAAGGAGTTGAATCCAAAGGTGGATGCCGTTGGAAATGTATATGTGAGCATAGGAGAAGGGGATGATCATATTGCAATTATGGCACATATGGACGAAATTGGATTTGTGACAACGCATATTGAAGAAAATGGCTATGTTCGCTTTGCTCCCGTTGGCGGTGTTGATGACAGGATGCTCTATGGCAGGGTTGTGGAAATATTCACTCCGAGAGGTACAATTTACGGTGTCATAGGTCTAATTCCCCCACATCTTACCACAGGCGAGGATAGAAAAAAGAATCCTACTTGGAAAGAGCTGGCAATTGACATTGGTGCAAAAAGCAGAAAGGAGGCAGAATCTTTAGGAGTAGGACCTGTTATGCCTGGACGCTGGAAGAAAGATTTTGTGAGAATGGGTGATTACATAGTAACAAGGGGATTAGATGACCGCGTTGGCTGCACGATTCTCTTTGAAGTTCTGAATAGAGTAAAAAATAAAAAATTGAAAAAGAAGGTGACTTTCATCTGGACTGTACAAGAAGAGACAGGATTGAGAGGTGCGAGTGCAATAACAACAAGAAGAGAGTTTGATGAGGTCTATGCCATAGACACAATGACAACGGGAATGATGCCGAGAGTGCCATTCCATTTAAGCCCTGTAAAGATTGGTGAAGGCCCAGCAATAAGATTCTTTGACAGAAGGGGTGCAGCTTCAGAGTTTTTGAGGGATAAAATAATGAAATTAGCAAAGGATAATGGCATACCTGTACAAATTGCAATCACAGGGGGCTCCACGGATGCTTCAGTTGCATTCAATCATGGCCTAAAAGCTCTACCCATATGCATACCCGTAAAATACACCCATAGCCCAGTAGAAATGGCAAATATTAGCGATATAAAGAATGCCCTTGAGTTAATAGAAAAAATAGTGGAAGATTAAATTTACATCTCTTCTTTTATTGCATTTGCCAATCTCTTAACTCCCTCTTGTATTTCCTCTATAGAAGGATATGTAAAGTTCAATCTCAGTGTATTCTTATGGTCTCTATATGGGAAGAAAGCGGCACCAATGACAAATGCAACCTTGTTCTTTATAGCCGTTTCAAACAACTTCTGTGCGTCCATACTCTCAGGCAAAGTCACCCATAGGAACATTCCACCATTTGGCTTGGTCCATCTTACACCATCGGGGAAATAATCTTCAAGAGCATCAAGCATAGCATCTCTCTTCTCTTTGTAAAGCTTTATTATCTTTGGTATGTGCTCATCAAAGTATCCACCTTTTATGTACTCTTGTGCCACATACTGCAAAAATGGGCTAGTGCATAAATCAACACCCTGCTTTGCTAAAACTGCCTTTTGAATTATATCCTTGTGAGCCACCATATAAGCAATTCTCATTCCCGGGCTCAGAGTTTTTGAAAATGTTCCAAGATAAATAACTCTTTCATCCTTATCCATTCTCTTTATCTGAGGCACTGGCTTTCCTGAGAAGCGTAACTCTTCATAGGGACCATCTTCCATTATTAACAAATCATACTCCTCGGCAAGCTCAAGAAGATACTTTCTCCTATCTTCAGACATAGTAACTCCTGCAGGATTCTGGAAAGTTGGTATGGTGTATATTAACTTTGGCTTTATACCTTTATTTTTTAATTCTTTGAGCTTATCTTCTAGCATATCAACAATCATTCCATTATCGTCCATCTCAATCTGCTCATATCTTGGATTGTAAGATTGAAACGCTGTTAGAACCCCAACATAGGTAGGTGCTTCTACGATAACAGTATCTCCTGGATCTATGAAAATTTTAGCTGCAAGGTATAGACCCTGCTGAGAGCCAGTTATAACTAAAATATTATCCCTTTCAATATTTTGAAAATTGTAGCGTGAGTTTAGGAAATCTGCAAGTGTATATCTAAATGTATTCACTCCTTCAGTAGAGCCATATTGAAGCATTTTATCTCCGTACCTATCCATCATATAAGAGACAATATTCTTTATCAAATCTATTGGAAATGCCTGCGGACTTGGAAGACCTCCAGCAAATGATATTATATCTGGCTCTTGGGTAACTTTGAGCAACTCTCTAATCTCCGATGCTTTTAAATGCTTTGCAATTTCCGAAAATTCTTCATCCCACATTTTTGATCACCAAGGGGGGTAATGCCAGCCCTTAATATTAAGTTTATTCTGTTACCAAAGTTGGTAAAGAAAAAGTTTAAATTTTCAAGAAACATTGGTTTCTATGCAGGAAGAAATTTTGAAAAAGGTGAGAGAGAAAGGAGTGAAATACATACATCTGCAATTTATGGACATCCTTGGGCAAGTGAAGAGTGTAATGATTCCTAATATAATGCTAGAGAAAGCATTAAGCGAGGGTATAATTTTTGATGGCTCTAGTATCGCTGGCTATGCAACTATTGACGAAAGTGATATGCGTGCGGTTCCAGATGCAAATACTTTTCAAATAATGCCAGATGACCCCAAAACAGCCACAATAATATGCGATACCTACCTTCCAAATGGAAAAAGGTTTGAAGGAGACCCAAGGTATGTTCTTCAAAGAGTTCTAAAGAAGGCAGAAGATAAAGGATTTAGATTCGTCACCGGCCCAGAGTTTGAATTCTTCCTATTTAAGATGAAAGATGGAAAACCAACCTTGGAGCCAAACGACTATGGTGGATACTTTGATTTTGGACCCGTGGATAAGGGTGAGGAGGTACGCAAAGAAATAATAGGGATATTCACGGATATGGATTATAAGCCTGAGGCAACTCACCACGAGGTAGCTCCTGGCCAGCACGAAATAGATTTACGCTATGGCTATGCTTTAACGATTGCAGATAGAATTTTAACCCTAAAAGCGATGATTAAGAGAGTTGCTTTGAAATATGGGTTGTACGCCACATTTATGCCTAAACCAATATTCGGTATAAATGGCACGGGTATGCATGTGCATCAGAGCCTCCTATCTCTTGATTTTGAGAACAACAAATTTTACGACCCGAAGGGGAGATGGCAGTTAAGTGAGATTGCACTGTATTACATAGGAGGGTTATTGAAGCATGCCGATGAAACAACTGCCATTTTGAATTCTTGGGTAAATTCTTACAAAAGATTAGTACCTGGATATGAAGCTCCTGTTTATATCTCTTGGGCAAATCTGAATAGAAGTGCATTGATTAGGGTACCTGCTGGAAGGGGGATAAAAACGAGAATTGAGCTGAGAAATCCTGATCCTGCTGGAAATCCATATTTGCAATTTGCGGTTATGCTCGCCGCTGGATTAGATGGAATTGAGAGAAAAATTGAACCTCCAGAGCCCATAGAAGAGAACATATATGCAATGAGCCCACAGGAAAGGATAAAGAAAGGTATTAAATCCTTGCCTGAGAGTTTAGGTGAGGCATTACATCATCTTAGCAGGAGTGAATTTATGAAAGATGTTCTTGGAGAGCACATATTCAACCATTTTCTCTATGTAAAGCGTAAAGAATGGGAAGATTACAGGGCTCAAGTAACGCAGTGGGAGATTGAAAATCTCTTACCCATCTTATAATTTTTTATTTAACTTTTTCCCGTAAAATGCCTATTCCCTCAATCCAAGCTTCTATTTCATCACCACTCTCAATTCTCCCAACTCCACTGGGTGTGCCTGTGGCAATTACATCTCCCTTTTCAAGGGTCATTATAGAAGAAATGTATGAAATTATCTCAGGTATTTTGAATATCATTTGAGATGTGTTTCCCTTCTGCCTTATCACTCCATTTACTTTTAACCCTATCTCCAAATTATTTGGGTCTATTTCTCCCTTAGCAACAATCTTTGGCCCTATTGGTGCAAATGTATCGTATCCCTTGCTCAAGGTCCATGGCAATCCCTTTCTCTTTGCATCGTCTTGCAAATCACGGGCAGTTATATCCAATAAGATGGTGTAACCAAGTACATAATTCATAGCATCTTCTATTTTCACATTTTTCGCTTTTTTTGATATTATAACGGCAAGTTCAACCTCATGATGAACATTATTGCTCTCTTTAGGCAAAATTATAGTTTCATTAGGTCCAATTAACGCGGATGGGGGCTTGAGAAAAATGACTGGTTTGCTTGGAATCTCGCTTTTCATTTCTCTGGCATGTTCCGCATAATTTCTACCTAAGCACACAATCTTTGTGGGCTTGATTTCCATATTATCATTTCCAAATTCAAGGGAGAGCATGAGAGAGCAATATAAGCGATGATTAAAGATTTTTCTGAAAAATTTTCCACAAAAAGATTAATATAAATTGAAGTACATTTAGAGTGCGTGAGTACCCTCATTCTCTGCGTTGACAGAGACGATGACCTTGGACGAAAAGCTGGAATCAAAGGTCCAGTTATAGGTAGAAAAGAGAATATAGATGCTGCTACAGCACTGGCTCTGGCAGACCCCGAGGACTCTGATGCAAATGCAATATTCGCTGCGGTATCCCTTTACGATAGAATGAAAAAAGAGGGGAAAGATGTTGAGGTTGCCACTGTAACAGGTAATGAAAATGTAGGCATAAAGAGTGATGAAATAATAGCTAAGCAATTGGAGAAAGTAATTAAAAAATTGCATCCTAAGGATGTTATATTTGTTAGCGATGGAAGTGAAGATGAGTACATTCTCCCATTAATAACCTCAAGATTACCAATTGCTCATATGAGGAAGGTTATAGTTAGGCAATCAAAAAACATAGAGAGTACATATTATATCATAGTAAAAGCACTTAAAGATAAGAAATTGATGAAAAAAATTCTAGTGCCAATAGCTCTGATTTTTTTAGCGTATGCAGTTTCTTCCATATTGATAGCTGTGATAAGGTATGTTTTCCCAGGATGGAGCATAATGTCTCCAGGTACATTAGCGCTTACCATAATAACATTTACCTTAGGCCTGTATTTCTTAGTGAGAGCGTACGATTTAAGGCGTAAGACTGTTAATTTTGTACACAAAGTTAGAATGTCCATGGCTCAAGCAAAAATCACTATTGTATCCGATACAATTGCAGTTCTTCTTGGCCTTGTGGGAATAGACCTAGCTTATAATGATGCCCTTGCTGGAAGAGATATTATAGTTCAAGCCATAATATTCTTACACACTTTAGTAGTATGGTTTGTTTTTGCCGTGCTAATTAGAGAAGGCGGAAAGACATTTGATATATGGATTCACAAAGGAACCTATACACGCACATTCTGGATTGCTCTTCTATCCACACTTGCAACAGGGATAATAATATATTCAGCTTTGGACTATTTAATGGTTCTTCTAAAAGCAAAAAGTGCTGCATCTCTAATTCCTATAACAATAATGGTTAGTGGTGGCGTTACCTTAGCTATACTTGCAGCTCTTTTACAGAGACAACTGAAGGAAGAAGGGCTTATAGAGGAAATTGAGGAAGAGGAAGATAAAAATGATGTGGAAGAGATGGATGAAATTCTATGAAGAGATTGAGAGAGATTTTGGGTTTAAAAGGGAGAATGAAATTAAAGCAAGAAATACCTTATCAAATATACTTGGCGAAGATGTGATTGGTGTAGAAGAACTGAAAAAAGTTGTGGGAAAAGAGGTATATGTGGTTGGCTTCTCACCCTCATTAGAAAGGGATGTAGAAAAAATACCTTATAACTCGGTTATTATTGCAGCTGATGATGCAGGGGTATTCTTATACGAGATTGGAATGAATCCCAAGATAGTTATGAGCGATTTAGATGGAGATATTGATGGGCTTTTAAGCATAAAAAATGCAATTTTCGGAATTCATGCTCATGGAGATAATATGGAGCTTATTCCCTATGCGAAGTTATTTGAGAGAAAATTTGGAACTACACAAATAGAGCCATTACATAATGTTTATAACTTTGGAGGGTTCACAGATGGGGATAGATGCGTTTTTTTAGCAGCGCATTTCGGCGCAAAAATACATCTTATTGGGTTTGACTTTGAGCATCCAAGAATAAAAAAGGGAAAAGATGTTGAGAGAAAAAGAAAGAAACTAAAGTGGGCAAAGTATCTAATTAATTATTTAGAAAGCACTGGAGCGCGTATAATTTGGGAATGATTTATATTCATAGCACGAATATGGCATAGAAGATGGTTAGAAGGATATTAAATGAGTACAAATGGCGGCAAGATAGGGATTTCAATCTCATTGAAGTGCATTACATAGACAGATTGAGCCCGAGGGGCTATGCAATTTTAAAGGGCGAGGATATAGAGGATATGGGAGATAAGTTCATATTCACAAAGAATGGAATGATTCCATACCATAGGGTTATAAGAATTCTATACGATGGGAAAATCATTTACGAGAAAACTCATGGATATCATAATAAATATAGTAAAAAACCATAGATGTAAAGGTTCCAACTAAATTTCCCGTGACTATTCTCATAAAATTAGTGCTCTCATATGAGCTAACAAGCTGAAGAAAACCATCAGCACCCATGATGAGAAGTATTAAAAAATAGAAAAATGTGCCAACACGAACCCGGAAAAGGGCTCCTATAAAAGCGCCAAAGGCCAAACCCATAAATATTCCTGTGCATCTTGCACAAAATGGCATCTGATTTCCATTTATGAAGAATGAGCGATCTGCATGCTGGTGACACATCACATCCCCAATTAGATAAATTCCTCTTATAAACGAATTGGACATATGTGAGTTTATGTATGGGGCATTATCCATCACACTCACCTTTCCCTCATTGCCCAGATAAACTGAGTTTGAGGGTAGAAGCATGGGAGATAAGAAGAGCAAGAGTATCCATACTAATGCAAGTATTGCTGGTAATAAGAGGATTATACTAACCTTCTCTTTCTTCTTTATATCAATCGTTAGTGATTCCAATAACCGTTCCTTGACATTCTCCATCTAACATCGCCTTTTTCAGCTCTTCTATGCTCTTTCCTATTATACATATTTCTATCTTGCTCCTCTCTGCGATTTTTATAGATATTAAGTCAAAGGGCAAGTTTAGCCCTGCATTCATATCCCTATTTAGAAACATTTCTTGGGCATCCCTATAACTCATCCTCCTTATAATTTCTGCATCTTTATACTTCCTTGGGTCTTTATCATAAACGCCTCCAACAGAGGTCATATTTATAACTCTTTTCTCCCCTACCCTTTCCGCAATGAGCAAAGAAACAGCATCCGTAGTGTGCCCAGGCTCTGTGCCTCCCATAAGCACCACAGGATAGTTCTTAGAGGCAATTACTGCCTCTTCCACGCTCTCGGCAACTTTTGGATATGAATAATTCCCTATGAATAGAGAAGCATTGATCCTGCTAGCCATTATGCCTATTCTATCCTGCGAGAACTCATCCATGCCTAGTTTAGAGGCAATGGAAATATAGTCCCTAGCGCTCTTGCCTCCTCCTACAACTAAGAATATTTTGGTATTTTTTGATTTCTCTTCTAAAAATTTGCGAAATGCGGAGATGTAATTGAAATCAATCATATCTCCATATACAATTGAACCGCCGAGGGATATTACGACCATGGATGATTATCCCAATAGAGTATTAAAAAATTGTCATAACGAATATTTATGGCGAAAATTTAATATCTATTGCTCTCATTTAAAAATTTATGAATTGGCCAACAGAGATTGAAAATTTTCTGGAGAAGAATGGAACTGTACTGTTGATTAGGGGCGAGCCAGGTACAGGAAAAACTCTATTTTCTCTCACTCTCATGAAGGACTTGAAAAACACTATTTTAATTGCCCCCAGGAAAGTTTATCAGGACATAATAAGGAACTATCCTTGGATTGATGAAGATACTAAGAATAGAATTTTGATAATTGATGAAAAATATGATTATGAGACAACGCACAAATTTGGAAATCTATTTTTCTTGCTTCCAGAGTCATTTCGCTTAGCTTTGAACAAGATAGAAGAGGGAAGCATAAATACGATAATCTTAGATAGCTGGTACACTCTGATTGAAGAGCTAAAGTACAAATCCATAGAAGAGCAAGAGAGAAAGGATATATACGACCCAGAGCGCTTCCTTTTAAACCTTGTTAAGCTCTCTGATTTGGGGGTTAATTTGATAATAAATAGGGAGGGAGATAAAGATGATACCCTTTCATATGTGGCAGACGGAGTTATAACCCTAAAGAAAAATGCTGAGAATGGTAGGCTCTATAGGTACTTAATTCTTGATAAGTTAAGGGGAGTGGAGATTAAGAAATCTGAATATTTTTTCACTCTTAAAAATGGAATGGTGAATATACTAATATCCCATCCATTCAAGCATCCAAAGGAGATGGCTGAGATTCCAAAGAAAGATATAAAAATAGGGTATAGTGTGCCATCAATGGTGTTTGATGACATTTTAAGTTTTGAGAGGGGAAACACCGTCCTATATGATTTTGAAGAGTATGTGCCCAAGATTTATCATTTTATAACTCTTATGAGCACAACTGCAAATTTCTTAAAAAATGGGATAAAGAGTATAATTTTACCCCCTAACGATATGGATATGAACGAGATAAAGTACCAAATTTACCTCTTTGGCCTTCAAAAATATATATCAAATATGAGAATAATTTATCCTGAAAAAGAGCTGGAGGATTTTGTGGTAAAGACTGATTTTTACAATGTAAAGAGCATAATTGAGAGTATGGAGAAATCCATAAGCGATGAAGACATGAACCCTCTCTTTATAATTGGCTATGACCGTCTCTTTAATTTCTTGGAAGAGCACC
>WAPW01000068.1 GCA_015520565.1 Candidatus Aciduliprofundum sp.
GCCTTCCGATAGGAAGGCACTAGTTCGAATCTCCCCCCCGGCGCTTGCTGGGGGTTTGTTTTTCTTGTTTTGCCTGCGATTTGGACATATTTAGGTATTCTACTCTCTTTCGGCATGCAAACTCTCCATGTTTCTCTCACTAACTATATTTCTACCAAATTAACCTTCTTGATAAAAAGGGGAAATCTTAAATACCCTTAATCCTATTTAAAAATAAATGGTGAGAAAATATCTCAACAATAGAAAGCGTATCTTGCTTCATCTTTCAAAGTACTCATCGTTTATAGATGAATTTAATGCTCCTATGGAACTCACGCAGGAGGGGATTGGCAGCGCAATAGGCATTGGAAGAAACAATGTTCCGAGGGAACTGAAAAAATTGATGAATGAGGATTTGGTTTATGCTAAAAAATGCCATGTGAAGGGAGTTAGAAATAAAAGAAGTGTTTATATTCTTACAAGAAAAGGCATCTCTGAAGCGAATAAGATAAAGGATGAATTGAAAGAGCTTCCTGTTACTGTAATTGATTTCTCCGGGAATAGGGAAACTCATCCTTTGAAGGATATTCCAAAGAATTACGGAATTGATTTTTTAACCGCTGCCATAAATTTGGATAAAAATAAAAATCTGGACCTTGTAGGAATATTGAGAAGAGAGAAAGCTTATCACAGCATAGATGAGAATTTAATAGTTAGGGATTTCTACGGTAGAAAAGAAGAATTGAAAGAGATGGAAAAGTGGATGAAATCAAATAAAAAGATTTTGCTACTCTCTGGAATTTCAGGAATAGGGAAAACAACATTATTGCTTAAATTTGTGAAAGAGAAATTGAAGGATAAGAATGTTCTGTTTATTAAAATTGAAAATTGGAAGAGCGCTGATGGCATTATCCATCAGATTGCAGGTTTTTTCTCAAAGATTGGTATACCAAAGATTGAAAAATACTTGAGAAGCATTGCTCTTTCTGAAGAGAGAAATTTGAACTGGAACAATGTTATCCTTCTTATAAAAGAATCGCTGAGAGATGAGATTTTCATATTTGACAATGTGGAAAATGCAGATACAGAAACGAAAAAATTGATAAGAAAAATTATAGATTTGGTTGATACCAAGAACGATTTTAAGGTAATATTAAGCGGTACGGAGATAGAGAATATGGTACCGCCATCCAAACTTGGTTGGGTAAAGGAAATGAAGATTGTAGAGTTAAAAGAAGAGGATGCCTTGGATATGTTGAGACAGTATGGAGTGTCGGAGGATAAGGCATTAAAAATAATCTCCACTGTAGGTGGAAATCCTCTCTTGCTTCATCTTGCAAAAGATCAAAATTATCCCATGATGAGAAGGTTCATATTTGAAGGTATACTGAAAACATTGAATAAGGAGGAAAGAGAAGCGTTGGAATTTATATCTGTTTTCAGAAAAAATTTCAAAATGGATGTTCTTCTTCTCAACAATTTTGAATACTTCATAATTTACTCACTGATAAACAAGAATATACTGTTAGAAATGGAGTATGAGAATTTCACAGTTCACAGAATAATAAAGAATTTCGTTTATGAGCATCTTACAGAGGAAAAGAGGAAAAAATACCATCTTATGGCAGCGAGGTACTACGAGGAGAGTGGGGACATTTTAGAGGCAGTTTATCATTATACGCATGCGGAGAAGTTAATGAGAGCCAATATACTTCTAAGTGAAAATTATGAAAAGTACCTGTTCACCAATTGCAACGAAATAAGAAATCTTGCACTGGAAATTCTCAATCGTTATGATAAGGATGTAGACGACTATGAATGGAAACTTTATGGAATAATAGGGGATACATATTACATTTCTGGAAAATGGGAGGAAGCTCTTGATAACTATAAAAAGGCGAGATTTCTCTTCAAGGGGAAAGATCTGGATTTCTACGCCAAAATAGTTGTAAGTATTTCGGAAGTATTAGGTAAAATGGGAAAGTATGGGGAAGCGATAAAAACTCTCAATGAGGTTCTAAAGAAGATCAATGGTATAAGGGATGAAAGTATTATTTCAAGGGCCTATTACATACTTGGAATTATGAGTATGAAAACAGGGGATAAAGAAGATGCCAAGGATTATCTCTTAGAGGCAATAAAAATTGCCGAAAAAAGCTCAGATTTGAAAAGTATGGGCTACGCTTACAATGGATTGGGGATTATAGATAGGTATAAAGGAAACTATGAGGATGCGATTTCATATTTTAAAAAAGCCCGAGAATATTTTGAATTGTATGGCGATTTGTTAGGACTTGCAAAGGCAATTAAAAATATAGGTGCCATTTACTATGACCTCTACGATAATAGAGCCGAGAAATATTACAGAGAGGCTTTGAGAATCTTTCAGAAAATTGGAGAAAAATGGGGTATTGGTTTTTCGTATCTTTCAATGGCCAACTGGAGTATGTATAAAGAGAGATACTTTGAAGCGAAGGAATATCTTGAAAAGAGCGAGGAAATATTTAAGGAACTAGATGCTCCGGGGGAATTGGCATATGTGTATAATTCATTTGGAATATTTTATGCATATCTCGGAGATAAGGAGAGAGGAAAGGAATACTTTGATAAGGGCATAAATCTTGCGGCCAGAATCGGAAACGAAAAAGCGATAATAGATATATCAAAGGATGCGGCGGAGTATCTAAGAAAATACGGATATGGGTATGTGGAAGAATATGAGAAAATTGCAAAAGGTAAGAAAAAGGTTGTGGCAATTATAAATATTTGATTACCAAGCATCGGGATCTGTAGGATGAGGCCCATCAAGGAAATTTGTGGAAGGATATATAACCTGCCATATATCGGGATCTGTAGGATGCGGTCCATCAGCAGCGCTATTCCCACTGCCTACATCCAATGGGCTTACATTAGTCAGTTTCATGGGAGTGTGCATGGCCATAAGTCCAATTGCTATCCCTGCAACGATTATTATTCCCACGAGCATTTTCTTATTCATTTTTATCACCGTTCCTTATTTGATAATATCCTATTTTAATTGTAGGCGAGAACTCTCAAATCTCAATAACCAACGATGAAAATACCGAAATTAAGGAAATTTTGATGATAAAAAATGAGTATGCTCTAGTAAATTTTAAATATCAAAAATCTCCATCATCCTTCAATGAAAGTCCTTGTGGTGGATGATAGTATTTCGATGGCGGATATGCTTGCCAAATTTCTGGAGCACAAGGGAATCAGAGATGTAGATATATGTCACGATGCAAGATGTGCACTTGAAAAAATAAGGAATGGAAATTATGATGCGTATATAATTGACTATCATCTTCCCAATATATCGGGCACAGAGCTTGCTGAAGAGGCAAGTAAAAAAGGAGGCATAATAGCCATCATCACTGCGGATAAAGATTTTCATACTCAAAAATTCAAAGTTTTTTATAAGCCGTTTAAGGTAAATGAGCTGTGCGATTATATTCTATCTTCGCAATTAGAATTGATATGAAAATATGCGGATAAAGATACATCATAGGGTTTTGGGCTCTTGCCCTTTTATTATCATCTTAGCTCTGCAATCTACAGATACAAGGAAATCGCCAATAAAGAGCTAGCTGCAAGATGGAAAGCGCATCCGCATCCTTCTTATCTAATTCCTCATCCATCTTTCTTACCTCCATGAAAGTTAGAGAAGGGGCGAATAAAAAGCTTCTCACGAAGTATTTCATCTATAAACCTTTTCTTAAACTATCTTTGCTAAAAGTTTTAATAGATTAAAAATTTGTAGAATTATGCAAGAAATTAGGGAAACTTACATTGAGAGGATCTATGAACTTAAAAACAAGAAAGGGTATGTAAAAACAGTTGATCTTGCAAAGGTGCTTGATGTAAAGCCCTCAAGCGTGACTGAAATGCTTCAAAAACTTGCAGATGAGGGTTATGTTATTCACGAAAAATACAAAAGAATAGAGCTAACAGAGAAGGGGCTCAAGCTTGCAAGAGCTCTAGAAAGAAGGCATAAGGCAATAAAGAAGCTCTTGATGTACATTGGTGTGAGCGAAGAAATTGCAGATAAAGATGCATGCATTATAGAGCATGTTATAAGCAAAGAGTCCGTGGATAAGATAATAAAATTTGCAGATAAAATAAAGGTGTGAGCATGGAGCTTCGTGTAATATTTGATAATAAGCACAAAGCGTTTTGGAACATGGCTCTTGATGAATCTCTTTTAATGCATCTAAAAGATATTGGCCCGACACTCCGTCTCTATGGATGGAATCCAGCGGCGATAAGCATAGGCTATTTTCAGAGCTTGGAAGAAGAGGTAAATGTGGAAAAGGCAAGAGAGAAAGGCGTAGATTTAGTGCGCCGCATAACAGGGGGAGGGGCTGTGTATCACAAGTGGGAGCTCACATATTCCATCGTATTGCCCCCGCCAAAGGGAAAAATACTTGATTCTTACAAGTTAATAGAGAAGGGGTTAATAGAATCTTTCAAAATTTTGGGCATAGAGGCGAAGTACTCGGGAATCAACGATATTGAAGTGCAGGGCAAGAAGATATCTGGCAATGCACAAACGAGAAAGTATGGGGGGTTATTGCAGCATGGAACTATTTTAATGGATGTTGATGTAGAAGAGATGTTCTCACTTTTAAAAGTTCCCAATGAGAAGCTCAAGGATAAGATGATAAAGAGTGTGAAAGAGAGAGTTACCTCGCTTAGCTCTTTGGGCATAGATGTAGATTTTCAAGAGCTTCAGAATATAGTGGCTGAAGGCTTCAAAAAGGCATTGGGTGCAAGATTGTATGAAGAAGAATTGAGCGGGGAAATTATAAAAAAGGCAAAAGAGCTGGAGGTTAATAAGTATGCAACGAGAGAGTGGCTATACAGAAGGTAGGGCAGATTTCAAGGCAGGAAAGCTAATAAGAATAAGGGCCAAGTTCAAAGATGACAAGATAGAAGAGATAAGGATAACGGGGGACTTTTACATATATCCTGAAGATACGATAGAGTTCGTGGAAGAGAAATTAAAGGGAGCAAGAATTGAAGATGTGGAAAAAATAATAAATGAGATCTTGAAGGATACAGAGTACATAGGCATTGATGCCAAATCTTTGAGCATGGCGGTGAGAGAGGCATGGATGAACAGAAATTAGAGTATTTCAAGCAGTACAGCGAGATAATTCCAAATTTTGATGCATTTATGGAGAGCTTGGAAAAAGAGCAGCCGTACTGGATGAGAGTTAATACTTTAAAAATAGGGGAGGAGGAATTGATAGGGAGGTTAGAGAATAAGGGATTCAAGTTTGAAAAATATAAAAATCTAAACGCTTATAAAATATTAGCTATGCCTGTGAAGCATCCAGGGGCTACTTTAGAGCACTCTTTTGGGTATTACTACATTCAAGACCTATCTTCTATGGCTCCAGTGTTTGCATTAAATCCCCAAAAGGGAGAGAAAATATTGGATATGACAGCAGCACCTGGAAGTAAAACTACAATGATAGCAGAACTTATGAGAGAAGGAACAATAGTGGCAAACGATGTGAATTTCAACAGATTAAAATCCCTAGGTGGAAATTTGGAGAGATTGGGAATTACGAATGTAATAATTACAAAGAAGGATGCAAAAAGCGGGAATTTTGGAATAGAATTTGACAAGATACTCCTAGACGCACCCTGCTCGGGAGAGGGCACAGTAAGAAAGAATCCTTGGGGATTTAGAGCTGTAGAAGATAGAGAGCATAAAATGCTTGCAAGAAACCAAAGGATAATACTCAAAAATGCTGCCAAGCATGTGAAAAATGAAGGCATAATAGTTTACTCAACTTGCACATTCAATCCTTGGGAGAATGAGAGCGTGGTGGAGTATGGGATAGAGAATCTGAATCTTAAACCCATTCATTTTGACTTGCCAATTCCGCATCTCAAGGGCGTGGAAGAGTGGAGAGAAGAGAGATATGAGTATGTAGAGTATTACAAAAGAATCTATCCGCATTTAGAAGACACGGGAGGGATGTTCATTGCAGTTCTTAAAAAAGAATGAGTATGGAAAATACTTTGTGGATAGATTTGGAATCCCTGAAGAAATAATAGAAAAATACACATTCTGGGTTAGAGGCAAGAGGGTCTGGGCATTCAGTGGAGAGTACATTGATATTAAGGACATGGAAGTTCTTGGGATAAAAGCTCTATCTTTGGGCAGGACTCCAAAGCCCTCCACAGCGTTCTTAAGGGTAATTGGAAAATATGCAAAAAAGAATGTTGTGAATTTAGACAAAGAAAAAGCTCTAAAATTCTTAAAAGGAGAGAATATAAAGGAGAATTTTGATGTTGAGCAAGGATATGTTATTGTAAAAAGCAATGAAGATATTCTCGGATGCGGGTTATATAAAGGATCTTTAATCAATCAAATTCCCAAGAAATACAGATACGAGGATACATGGCTCTAGATTCCAAATTTTTTCCTTAATTTCTCAAATTCTTCGTAATTTCCCTGTACCATCACATACCTTGGCTTAAATGGACATTTTTCCTCTCCACCCTCAAGAAAAACATCATAGGTTCCAATATTCTTAGCTATGCTCTCAATTTCATTTTTGTCCATTCCAATTAACGGCCTGTAAATAGGATAACTCGTAGCCTGGCTCTCAATGTACATATTTTCTAAAGTTTGTGAAGCCACTTGCCCCAGAGAGTCTCCCGTAACTATACCCAGTGCCCCATATTTATTTGCAACCCTGTCTGCAATTTTGAGCATAGTGTACTTGCAAAAGACGCAGGTCCACCGCTCTCTATGCATCTCTCTCAATTTATCAGAAATCTTGCTTAATTCTTCATAGTGGTTCTCAACAACAAGCTCAATTTTCCTTGGAGAGTACTGCTCTAAAACTTCTAATATTTTCTTTACCTTTTCCACACCAGAATCGCTGTGCTTCATATGCAAAGCAATTATCTTCGCACCCCTCTTCATCATCATATATGCAGCTACTGGAGAATCTATGCCTGAAGAGATGAGCATTATTAATTTTCCTGCTGAGCCCACGGGCAATCCTCCAACTCCCGGATAAGTTTCAAAATAAACATAGAACTTTCCATTTATGATTTCAATGCCTATAATAAATTCGGGAGTATCTAAATCCACTTTCCATCCAAATTCTCGCACTATAAATGCTCCAATTTCCTCGTTTATCTCCTTGGAAGTTTTGGGATAATTCTTGTCCACCCTCTTGGTGTAAATTCTAAAACTCTTTGGATTGTAAAACTTCAACTCTCCGCGCAAATAATCAAAAATATCTTCATACTTTATCTCTTTGGCAGGAGAGACAGAAACCACGCCAGGACATTTGGCAATTAGGGGTGCAGCTTGCGGGGATGCATAAACAAATATCCTCCCTCTTAAAATTTTAGTGTGAGATGCATAGCCATATCTCTTCAATTTAACTTCTATATTCTTCGCTAATAACTCTTCAAATTTTCTGCGATTCTTGCCCTTAAGCCCTATCTCTCCGTACCTTACAATTATCATCTTGTTGCCACAGATGTTTCTATATAAAAATTTTATCTAATGTCAAACACTTTTTGCAGAGCGTTTTTGTAAAGAGCATAAAGTTCTTGGAAGGAGAGCTCATTCTTTGAGTATTTACCCACAGCATTGCGAAGCTCGTTGAGGGAATAAACTTGA
>WAPW01000069.1 GCA_015520565.1 Candidatus Aciduliprofundum sp.
GTATTCCATATACCCTCCTCCCAGTCAATTAAAGTCCCGTAGCAGTCAAAGGACATAATTGGTTTCATAGGAATCTAAAAAAACATATACAATAAAGAGTTTTACATGTCCTATGAACAGGAACCTCAGAGCTTTAGTTTGGTTTCTAAAAACCTATTTAGATTATGACCGCCCAATTTATGGCTCTTTCAAGGTCACGCATCGTTGCAACATGCAATGTCCATTTTGCAATGTATGGCGTGATAGAACTCCTGACTTGCCCACAAAGGATGTTTTCAAGATAATTGATAGGCTTGCAGATTCCACAGTTACAGTTTTGAGCTTAGAGGGAGGAGAACCAACTCTCCGCAAAGATATATTGGATATAATCAAATACGCCCATGACCGCTCCTTCTACCTCTTCATGACCACGAATGGAACTTTATTGCATAAATTGCCACTGGAAGAATTTGCCAAGTACCTTGATTTTCTCCATATCTCTATTGATGAAGGGCATAATAATCTTTACCTATTTGACGAGCTTCATAAATATACCCCTAAGATAAAAATCACCGTTCAAACTGTGGTTACGAAAAATGATATTGATGCCATGGAGTGGAAAGTAAAGAAGGCAAAGGAAGCTGGAGCAAGAATACTTTTGATGCCCGCTGTTGCCTTACCCGGGGCCTTGGATATGGCACCTCCAAGGGAGAAAATATACAAGGAATTGAAGAGATTGAAGAACAAGTATGGAAGTACAATTGTGACAAGTGATGCATTCATAGATAGTTTAGTTAAAGATTATCATTGCAAATCCTTCTCAGTTATGATTGAATGTAATGGGGACATAATATATCCCTGCAGCGTAATAGGTTGGAAAGTTGGTAATCTCCTTGAGGAAGATTTAGAGAGCATTTTGATGTCTGAGAAGGCAAAGCAAGCCCGAGAGGCCATGTACAAATGCACGAGAAGATGTATGCTGTATTTGCATGCCGAATCATCAAATTTCAACAACATTTCAAATATTGGAAAATATGCAGTAAGCGCATTTAAGGGTTATATGGGGCGATAGTGTGGTAGTGGGAATAATATTGGCAGGTGGCTATGGAAAGAGGTTAAAGCCAATAACGGACTATGTACCAAAGCCGTTGGTAGAGATAAAGGATGGCTATACGATTTTAGACAAGCAAATTTTAGATTTAAAGTATGCAGGCATAGATGAGGTTTATCTTCTTGTGGGCTATCTGTGGGAGAAGATAAAGGAGAGGTATGAAGATGAGTGGAACGGGGTAAAGATAAATTATCTTGTGGAAGATGAGCCAAGGGGCACATTGTGGGCTCTCAAAAATGCATTTTCAAAATTGGAGGAGGATGCAGTCGTTAGGAATGGAGATGTAGTGGCAGATTTCAATATAAGAGAGATGATGGAGAAGGCAAGGAAGAATGAGAATGCTTTACTAACTATTGCAGTTACAAGAATGCACTCCCCCTATGGCATAATAGACTTCAAGGATGATTTAATATTATCCTTTAGAGAGAAGCCTGTGCTAGATTACTACATAAATGCGGGAATTTATTACATAAAGAAAGAGGCATACGAGTATTTCAACAGAGAGTTCACGGATAGGGCTGTTGAGCGCACAGTATTTCCACTCTTAGCGGAGATGAGAAAAGCATACATATTCCGCGAAGACAATGTGTTTTGGCAGAGCGTTGATAGCTTGAAGGATTTAGAGAGGGTGAGAGAAGAGTACAAGAATAGGGAAGACAAACCGTGGGGATACGAGAAGATGATAATATTGACGGACAAGTATATGGTAAAAGAGCTTTATTTGAAGAAGGGATATGAAACCTCATTGCACTATCATCCAAGAAAGGATGAGACGATGCACATAATGTATGGGCAAGGGTATATAGAGGTGGAGGGAGAGAAAAATATAGTGAGAAAGAACGATGTTTTCAGAATTCCGCCAAATAAGAGACACAGGATAGTGGCTGAGGAGAACATGCTCCTCTACGAGTACTCAACTCCACATCCCGATGACAC
>WAPW01000070.1 GCA_015520565.1 Candidatus Aciduliprofundum sp.
CTTAAAGAACTTGAGGAAGAGAGGCGAAGAATATGAATTGGGAATACGAATCTCCAAGGAAAGCGTATGGGGAAACTCTCGTTGAGCTAGGAAAGGAGAGAGATGACATTGTTGTTTTAGATGCTGATTTGAGCACATCTACAAAGACAGCAATGTTTGGCAAGGAGTATCCCAACAGGTTTTTCAATGTTGGGCTGCAAGAGCAGAACATGATGGGCATTGCTGCTGGCCTTGCTAGAAGCGGAAAAACAGTGTTTGCATCCTCCTTTGCCGTATTTGCCACGGGCAGAGCGTATGATCAGGTTAGGCAGAGCATTGCGTATCCCAAATTGAATGTAAAAATTGTTGCAACGCATGGCGGTATAACTGTGGGCGAAGATGGGGCGAGCCACCAGATGATTGAGGATATTGGACTTATGTGCGGCTTGCCAAACATGCGTGTTATAGTGCCCGTGGACTCAAATGAAGTTCGTCGGGTAATAAGATATATTGCCTCAGAAAAAGGACCCTTTTATGTCAGATTGACAAGAACTTCTTTGCCTAATCTTACTGAGGATGAGTTTGTATTTGGCAAGGGAAAAGTTATGCGAGATGGTTCAGATGCAACTATAATTGCCACGGGAATTGAGGTATCTTACTCTCTTCTTGCAGCAGAAATATTGAAAAAAGAGGGTTATGATATTCGCGTAATCAATATGAGTACCATAAAGCCAATTGATAAGAATATAATTGTCAAGGCGGCTAGAGAGACAGGTGCAATAATGACTGTGGAGGACCACAACATTTACAATGGCCTTGGCTCAAGAGTTGCAGAAGTGCTTGTGGAGAATTATCCAGTGCCCATGCATCGCCATGGAATGAAAGATACCTTTGGAAGGAGCGGTAGGTGGGATATTTTGTTGGAGTATTACGGTATGGATGATAAAGGCATAGCGAAGGAGATGCTTGAATTCTTGAAGGAGGTGAAAAAATGAAGATATTTATTGACACTGCGAATATTAGCGAGATAAAAGAGGCAATATCTTGGGGCATAGTGGATGGTGTAACTACAAATCCATCCTTAATTCGCAAGGCTGTTGAGAGCGAGGCAAAGGGTATGAAGCTTGAAGATTACATTGCTGAAATACTAAAGGTTGCCGGCCCCGATAGGCCTGTTAGCTTGGAAGTAATGGGCATTAAAGCCAAAGATATGATCCGAGAGGCAGAGATACTCTACGAGAAGTTCAACGATATTGCAAATAATGTGGTTATAAAGATACCCATAAACACCTATGCAGGATATTATGAAGGGCTTAAAACTATAAAAGCATTGAGCGAGGAGGGCATACCTGTGAATTGCACGCTCATAATGACTCCTGAGCAGGCGTTGTTAGCTGCAAAAGCTGGAGCAAGGTATGTTAGCCCATTTGCAGGGCGTATTGATGATTACATTCGTACTACAAAATTAGGTATGAAAGCGGGTGTTGATTTTCAAAAAGGCGATTACTATCCTTGGGACGGAAAAGGTGTGGATGATAATGGCATAAAGAGCGGTGCGGATCTCGTGGAAAAAACTGTTATGATTCTGGAGAATTACGATTATGACACGGAAGTCATAGCTTCCAGCATTCGCAACGCTAGACAAGTGCGCGAAGTGGCTATGATTGGCACGCATATAGCTACCATTCCTTTCAAAGTTCTAGAAGAGATGCTACTGCATCCAAAGACAGAGGAAGGAATAAAGAAATTCAGCGAGGATGCGGAGAAGGCAGGGTACAGAGAGATCTTCTCTTAATTTGGGGAGAAAATTCATGAAAGTCCTTGTAGTGTATTATGGGAATAAAACTACTTTTATACAGAGAGATATTGATATTCTATCAAAGCATTTTGATGTGGATGAAATATCTATAAAAAAAGCTAAGGATGTTTTCACGCTTGCAAAAAAGATAAAAAATAGTGATATAGTTTTCATCTGGTTTGCAGGGAAGCATGCGGGAATTTCCGTGTTTCTTGCTAAATTGTTTAGAAAGAAAAGCATTGTAGTGGTTGGAGGATACGATGCAGCCAAAGTGCCTGAAATAAATTATGGCTTATGGGCTGTGGGTAGTTTTTGGGATAAAATGCTTGCGAAATACGCCTTAAACACGAGTGATAAAGTTCTAGTTGTAGATCCATCTTTAAAAGAAGATATCATAAAAAATGCAAAGGTAAAGGGACACAACATAGAATATGTACCTACAGGATATGATTACAATTTTTGGAAGCCACAAGGAAAAAAGGAGGATATGGTTATAACAGTAAGTGGTGTTATGTGGAGCAATATAAAAAGAAAGGGCTTAGAAACTTTTGTTAGATCTGCAAAATATTTTCCCGATATTAAATTTGTGTTAATCGGAAAACACATAGATGATTCCATAAATTATCTAAAATCCATAGCCCCATCCAATGTGGAATTTACTGGTTTTGTATCTACTAAAAAACTTTTAGAATATTACCAAAGAGCAAAAGTTTACTGCCAATTATCAAGATATGAGGGACTTCCTAATGCTCTTTGTGAAGCTATGCTATGTGAATGTGTACCCGTGGGGACTAAATATTGCGGTATTCCAAGAGCAATTGGGTCTACTGGATTTTATGTGAAATATGGTGATGTAGAAGATACTGTTGAAGGCATAAAAAAGGCTTTAAAATGTAACACCTGTGGAAAGAATGCAAGAGATAGAATCATAAATAATTTTCCAAAACAACTAAGAGAACATAAAATTATTTCAATTTTAAAACATATAGCAAATTCAGCAGAGGTGAATATTTATGATTAATAATAATTTTAATTCAAAATTAAGGTTCAATAGATTAAATCTTAAATTTGGAAATTTAATTATAAAATTAGCAGGACAATATAATTTTATAGAACCAATTGAAAAAGAATTGAAACCTATGAGTGTATATACTAAGGATAATAGAGACGATATAGAGAGTATCAAGGTTAATATAATGTCATCTTTAAACTTGCAACATAAGTATAGAAAAAA
>WAPW01000071.1 GCA_015520565.1 Candidatus Aciduliprofundum sp.
TTCCAACCTGCCACATTTTGAGAGGGATAATAAGAAAAATCTATGAGAATTATTACAAAACGATTGTGAATGTGGAAGAGGAGAAATGCGAGAGCATAGGCAATGAAAATTGCGTTTTCAAGATAAGCATGGTGGGGTGAAAATATGAAAGGATATGCAATAATTGGTAAGGATGGAAAATTCATAGAGGGAAAATTGCCCGAGGATGTAGATAAAGACAAGTTCTGCATAATGTGTGCGGCTGCCTTTGGCTCAGGTTACACAGCTCAAAGGGAATTCGGAGATACAACATTCAAAGTTGTTATAGAGGGAGGAGAAGAGAATATAATAATTAGGGAAATTGACCAGAAAAAATTGGTGGTAATAATTGGCAACGAGGACGATTTAGACAAATTTATGAAAGGTGCTGGCTTATGAAGAATGTAATAGTTACTGGAGCATCAAGAGGCATAGGAAGAGCAATAGCCATTGAGCTCGCCCAAAGAGGATATAGAGTGGCGATAAATTACAATAAATCGGAGAAAGAGGCCAAAGAGATTGCAAATTTTATAAATGAGAAATATGGTGAGGCGTATCCATATAGAGCGGATGTTAGCTCTTACCAAGAAATTAAAGATATGGTAGATTCCTTTTACAATGATTTTGGAGAGCTCTATGGGCTCGTGGCAAATGCGGGAATTTACATAAGAAAGGGAATTAGAGAGATGAGCGTAGAGTATTGGAAAAGAACGATAGATGTTAATTTAAACGGAGCATTCTACCTTGTAAAGGCAGCATTGCCATACATATCCCATGGCTCTATTGTTTTCATAGCATCGCAGCTTGCATTCAAGGGCTCTCAAAGTAGTGTGGCTTATGGGGCATCCAAAGCGGGAATTTTAGGGTTAATGCGCTCTCTTGCTCTTCAACTAGCTCCAGATATTAGGGTAAATGCCGTTGCACCGGGCACAATTGATACGGATATGATATCTTCTTATACTCCTCAGCGAAGAAAGGAGAGAGAAGAAAAGATACCATTAAAGAGAATTGGAAAGCCAGAGGAAGTAGCAAAGGTCGTTGCATTCCTTCTAAGCGAAGATTCATCCTATATAACTGGAGCTACCATTGATGTAAATGGGGGCCTATACATCAGATGAAAGATTTTAATTATTAAATGGACATAAACCTTGGATGCTAGTGATATTTGACTTAGATGGCACATTGATTGATACGAAGCAGGAAATATGGGAAACCTTTACTAGAGCATTTGAAAATTTGGGAATGAGTTTAGATCACTCTAAGATGGAGAGACATATTGGCCTTCCTTTGAAAGAATTGTTAGAAGTACTGGTTGGAAAGTACGATATGAGGGTTGTAGAGGAAATAAAGAAAGTTTATTACTCAAGAAAAGTGAGGAAAATCAGAATATTTCCGGGAATGGAGGAGATAATAAAATACAATGGTTTCAAAAAGGCGATACTTACTTCCAAAAGAAGGAGCACAGCGCTGAACGATCTTGAATACCTAAAAATAAAAGATTATTTCCCCATAATTGTTGGAGCTGACGATATTGATAATAGAAAGCCCTGCAAGGAGGGAATTGAGAGGATAATGAAGCTCGCAAATTGCAAAAATAGGCAGGATGTTTTTATGGTTGGAGATACTGAGATGGATATTCTAGCTGCAAAGAATGCAGGGGTAAAGAGCATAGCGGTAACTTGGGGATTCAGAGATGAAGAGTTCTTAAAGAAATACGAGCCCGATTATATAGCCCACAATTCTCAAGAGCTCAAAAATATATTGGGTATCTAAGCCCATCTATGGCCATATTTACCCACCATAGGCACAAATGCAACATCGCCCCAAACTTTCTTTTTCAATCCATTTTTCTCTTTCTTAATTACATACAATTCTTGGAAAAATGTGCCTCCAACAGGTATGACCATTATACCTCCAATTTTCAATTGTTCTATCAAGGGTGAGGGTATATCGGGAGCTCCACAAGTCACAATTATCCTATCGTAAGGTGCCTCCGCCTCATATCCAGCAGAGCCATCCCCGAGCAATATTCTTATCTTGGACTTGCAAGGGCATCTCTCTATATTCTTTTTTGCCATATCCCTCAATGCAGGTATTCTTTCTATGGTGTAAACTTGAGCACCAGCGCATGCCATGAGGCAGGCATTATAACCAGAACCCGTGCCTATTTCTAGAGTTTTAGCTCCATCAAACAATTCTAACAATTCAAGCATTATTGCAACCATGCTTGGTGCGCTTATAGTTTGAGCATGCCCTATTGGCAAAGGGTCATCAAAATACGCTTTATCCTTATACTCCTCAGGCACAAAATCTGCCCTATCCACCATCAAGAAAGCTTTCTTTATTCTCTCACTTTTTATATATCCATACATAGCCAATGTCTCAACCATGTGTCTATTATCCACGCTCAAATATGGCAATCTAATTTAAAAATTTTTATATTTTTACATACTTTCTGTTTTATGTACCCTTTAAATTTTGATGGAAAGCTCGTGTTTTTCCCAACGGAAGATAATCTAAAAACTTCAGGATTCTTAATGCCCGCAAAGGGGAAAGATGTTGTTCTATTCGTGCATGGCATGGGCGGGAACTTCTACAAGGATGGCTTTTTGAAAGGAGCAAGGGAATTGATTAAAAGAAATATATCCTTTTTCTCGTTTAACAATAGGGGTGCAGAGATAGTAAAGGATTTTAGAGATTTAAATTGGGAGCATCACACACTTGGCACTGCCTTTGAGATTTTTGAAGATTCAATTAAGGACATAAGAGCTGCCATATCCTATCTTTCCCAGCTGGGATACGAGAACTTCCATCTCTTGGGACACAGCACGGGCTGCCAAAAGATTCTATTTTATCAATACTCAACACAAGATGAGAGGGTAAAGAGCTTAATTCATGTCTCTCCTGCAGAAGATTACGAAATTTGGAAAAATGGGCTAAAGGATTTTGAGAGAATTGTAGCTACCGCTAAGGAAATGGTGGAAAGGGGAGAAGGAGATAAGATAATATTGCCCTTGTATGAGAGAACTGGAGAGCTCTGGAGTGCACAGAGATTTTTGAGTTTTGCAGATAAATCAAATATGGAAGCAAGGATGTTCAACTACGATAATTTGGATATATTTTCAAAGGTTCAAACCCCAACCTTGATTTTCTTAGGCAAAGAAGACCCCTATTTCCTGAAAGATTTAGAGTGGTATAAAGAGAAATTGGAGAGAAGTTACAAAGGAGAAAAAATAAGAGTAGAAATTATGCCCGGAGACCACAGTTTTCACGGAAGGGAAAAAGAGGTGTTTAAGAGGATTTCGAAGTTTGTGGGGAAGTTTGAGGATTAATAAGTTGCACTCTAGAAAGTATGAGTTATCCTTATTATTGCTGATTAACACTTATCTATTTGCATGCTCAATATCTCTCTGAAAATCTCTTATTAGGGCACACTTGAGTGCTTGAAAAGCCCATTCTTCCTTTTCAACAGTTCCAATATACTTCTCAAAGGATTTTTCTATTTTCTCCAAAAGTTTCTCTGGATTAACAATCATTATTGAATCTATCACTCTTACTAATTCTTTTAACTCATATGAAAATTGCCCCCCATTTTTAATACGCCCTTCATGCACTAAACCATTACGAAATTCATCATAAAAACGATGTGCAAAATCTTGCGTATCAAATTCTTTAATATTATCTTTTAGCCATTTTTTAAATCTTTTTCCTGCTTCATCCAATAATCAGGTTTCAATTCTTGCAAGAAAATCTATTGTAGTTACACACAAAACTCCGGTAGCAAAACCTTTTTTTGCATCATTTAGCTGCCGAGCTGGTTCAAGATAAAATCCTCTTACCCTGTCTTTGAATGCTTCTATCAAAGTCTTTTTATCATCCCACTTTAAGTCCGAAAACTTATATTTGGGAGAAAAATATAACATTTCACCAATTTTCATATGACTATCCCCCTTTTAGTGTATTATCTAACATACAACACACTATCCAATAAAGAAGAGAAAAACTCACTGTAGTTTCCCCTTCTCAATGTGGAAATCTATGAAATCACAGTGGTGGATTATAACTGCCTCGGGAATGCGGTTAACGAATTCTCCTTCTTTAGAGTGCGCCGCTATTATATGCGAAATTTGATAGGGCAGGCCGAATTTCTCAGCAAGCATAGCTCCGCCAACAGGATGCCTTATGCGCTTTCCGTACTCGCTCTTCACAACCTTTCCATTCTCAAGCCCAAATTCCAATAGCTTGGCAACATCATGCAAAAGCCCACCTGCAATTATGAAATCCATGTTCACATCCCCACGCTCTTTGGCAACGGCCATGGCCATCCTAGTAACGGCACGGGTATGCTCTACCAAGTTTCTCTCTGTAGGGATTAAGAGCGTGAAGGGAATTTTATCCAGGGGATAATCTTTCCATCCCCCTTTTTCAATAGCATATTCCCAAATTTCTATAACTTTTCTGCGAAGCTCAGGGTCCTTTATCCCATTAACCTCAGGGAATATCTCTTCAATTCTCATATTTGAGGATAAAAATAAAGGATAAAAGGATTTACTTCTTGAATTTCTCAATTGCCTTCATAAGGGGAATAAGATGCATCAGTGCTGGGCCACCAGCCATGAGCACGGCTACATAACCCGCCTCTATGAGCTCCTCTGGCTTGGCACCTGCTTCAAGGGCATTCTTTGTATGGAGTACAATGCACCACTCACAGCCAGCTGCAATACCAAGAGCGAGAGCAATGAGCTCCTTGGTCTTTGTATCAAGTGCCTTCTCCTGTATCGTGCGCCTCAGAAAAGACATAAAAGCTCCTGTTTCTTGGGGATAATCCTTGCTCAGTTTTTCAAGATACATTCCTATCTCATTCAGGGTTTCTTCCGGATCCATTTCATCACCATGTAACGATATACAAATAAACTATTTCTAATTTTCGTACAAAATTTACGAATTACGAAATTTTTCTTACGGAAACAAACTTTGAATCCTCTATGAAGAATCTCAGGGGCTCGTCAAGATCCTCTCTAACACCTATCCTATGCGCCCTAGCTACCTTAAAATCATTCCAAGGGGATTTGGCAATGAAGATATCCTTTCCTAATAATTTCTCGTTCATATCTTTCTCTATGCCAAAGGCCCTTGTCCACTTGCCAGGGCCATTGCAAAGCTCTTTTAATCTCTTGCCCCTACGCTCATACATCTTTCTGAGTCCTGCAATGGGCTCAACAGAGCGTATAAGAACCGCCTGTGCCTCATTGCCATCAGTGGTTATATTGAACATCCAGTTTGCATGAACCATATAAATAAAAATATGCCCGCCAGAGAGCCACATTCCCCTGTTATAATTTTTCTTTCCCTTGTATGCTCTTGATGCTGGGTCTTTATCCCCATAATACGCTTCAGTTTCTACAATTTTTCCCGCAATTTCGTTATGAAGAATTATCTTACCAAGAAGTTCTAAGGCGACATACTTTGCATCCCTCTCAAAGAAAGAGATTGGTAGAGGGGAGAATTTAAAATTTGGATGAAAATAATCCTTGGTAGAATCAACTATCACAAGGGGATAATATCTAGCTAAGGAATTTTCAAACTCTTGAGTTGCATTTATAATTCCTATTCTGCTTTCCTTTTCTTCCCGCAATAATTTATCAATATCGTTGTCTTCTGAGAAATCCCATATCTTCTCTATTCCATATAGTTTCAAAATCTCGGAGTCCTTTTCCCTCAAAATATATATCATGCAGGCCAGTAAATTTTGGCAAGTTCAACAACAAGCGCAAATATTATGGACATATAAACCACGAGCTTTGGATCTATCTTTGGCCCCTTGCTCTTCTCTTCCTCAAAATACCTTATCAAACCAGCCGCAGATTGAAAACCTGTACCCTTATTCTTCTTCGCCATATTCCTCGCTATTTCCATCATAAACTTAAAGTTTTCGGTTTTAGAAAATAATAAATTCAAGCAACTCTTTGGATTATCGTGTTTGGAGAGTTGTGCGTTAAGTGCAAGGGTCGGTTGTGGTGCGGATTGCCCAAGTGCCCTATACTTGAAAGTGCAAAAAATACAATTCCAAAGCTGAAAATCTATTCAGATTCCCTATTTGGACCTTCCCCTCCAAGCGTTTTTGTAGGCAGATTTGGATATCCAAATGTATATGCAGGCCCATTAATTTCGGAAAATGATAAGATTTTTAGGTCTACAAGCGAGCTCTATGGAAAATCTTTAAGTGAGATTCTTACAAGCACATCCTCATTGGTGAGAGCTTCAAAAAGAGTTAATGTGAGAAGAGTGGATAAACTTGTGGAAAAATCACAAGAGATTGCAATGTCTGCGAAGTCGGTGGATACTGAGATTTGGATTGAGAAATTCTATGGGGGAGCGAGCATTGATGATTTCTTTCATCCCACGGGCCCAAGGGTAGAGCCGAGGAAGATAGATATTGTGGATAATCCATCCATTCCTAAAAGGGTAGATATGGTTGTGGAGGAGAGATTAAAGGCGGAGATTGCAATAAGAGAATTGTACAAGCTTGGCTATAATGTGGATTACCTTCAAAGAATAATGGCCTCTGGAGTATTGGGAAAGGATAAAAAACTGGTGCCAACGAGATGGAGCATAACTGCCGTGGATGACATATTGTTTAAAGGATTGATAAGGGAGGTAAAGAGATTTGATACCATTGACAAGGTGGAATATTACAGCGAGAATTTTATGGGCAACGAATTCCACATTTTCTTAATTCCGGGAACTTGGGAGTACGAGATGCTTGAATCTTGGCTTAAAGGAGCCATATACTCTCCCGAGCAAGATATTGTAGCTGAAGATTATGAGCCCTATGAAGGGCGCAGAGATTATGCAGATAACATAACTGGCGCATATTATGCTGCAAGATTAGCAATAGTGGAGAATTTGAAAAATAGAAGGAGGCAAGCAAAGGCATTGGTGTATAGAGAAATAACACCAGAGTACAAATTGCCCCTTGGAGTTTGGGTGATAAGGGAGAGCGTGAGGCATGCACTTCTCAAAACTCCCCTGTATTTTGAAAATTTGGAAAGTGCATTAAAATATGCTGAAGAAAAAGCACATATAAAGAATTGGTACAAGGGAAGCAAAATACTCTACAATTTAAAACATCAAAAGAGATTGGATGATTTCATACCCCATATTTGAGGCATAAATTTGAAATAATTTAACTTTATGCGAGCCCCATGGATTTGATACTGACTTCACAAGATGACCTTGCTTCCTTGAATATACGAGAAAAGCTCCTTGCTATGGATGACTGGAAAAAGATTGGCATGTTTCACAATTTTCCCGTTTATAAGAGTGAAAAATTTTATTTGGTGCATCTTAAAATTCAAAAAATTTATGCAGAAAATATAGACATGCAGATTAGGGAGAAACTCAAAATAGATTTTGATAATATAATCGTGGCTTCAAAGCACAGAAGCTCTGCGGGAATAAGGAGCTTAACGGTGCACCCAATTGGAAACTGGGGCAAAGCAGAGTACGGGGGAAAAGAAAGAACAGTGGTAAAAACAAATCCCCATCTTATGACTGAAGCTTTGAGATTGCTCAAAAAGAATAACAATTTAGAGGAATACAATGTTTCATTTGAAGCAACTCATCACGGGCCCTATCTTGAAACTCCAACATTCTTCATTGAGATAGGAAGCACTGAGGAAGAATGGAGAGATGATAGAGCTGGCGAGATTCTTGCAAAAACGATTATGGAGTTAGAGGAAAAAAGATACACTCCTGCATTGGGGATTGGAGGAGGGCATTATATGCCGAGAATAACGGATGTGGCTCTCCAATACAAAATATCCTTTGGGCACATGCTTCCTTCCTATGCAGTTGAGTATGCGAATGAGGATACAATTAAGATGGCATGCGAGAAAACGGATAATTGCAAACATGCATACATTCATCGCAAAGGACTAAAAAGCGAACAGAAAAAGAAAGTTTTAGGTATTCTTGAGAAATTAGGAATAAAAATAATAAGCTCAAAAGAGCTAGAAAAATTAGGAGATTAACTTTTTGTACCAATCTTCATTCTCGTACTTCTTCAATATTTTATCCTCCTCAATATACTTCTTCATCTCCGAATTGAACTTTACGCTCATTGTTAAGAAATTTCTAGCACCCATATCGTTGCCCTTGGCCGCCATAAGCTTACCCTTGTAGAACAGCGCCTTTGCATCTTTGAAATTTTTCTTTAATATCTCATTCAATATTTTCTCGGCATACTCATACACTTGCTGTGAAATCATTTCATCTAAAATTGTATTGCCCTGCTCTATCTCCAAATTATCAACCATGAATTTGGCCAGTTCAAAATTGATCTCCCTATTGGCTAAATCTATGAACTCCTCATGGCTCAAATTTTTTAATATTTCCTTTGCTTCGTCAAAATTGCCATTTTCAAAAGATTTCAAAAATTCATCCACCTTATTTATTTCTTTTATTTCCTCTTTGACTTCCGAAGATTCTTTTTCTTCCGCACTTATCTCTCCTAGAGTTTCATCAATACCCAAATCTTCAAATAGTTCATCCACTGCAATTGGCTTAACCTCTTCCTTCTCACCACCACTAAGCTCCTCATAGAGCATTTGCACGGTGGGGTCATCTGGATAATCCTCCCTAAGCTGCTCTATAATGCGATTTGCCTCCACAAGTTCATTGCTATCCATAAGATGGCGAACTTTCGTGATAAGTAACTCTTTATTCCCCGGATCTATGTCAAGGCCTTCTTCAAGGTATTTTTCATCCTTTGTTAATGAGTAAAGTTTATTGTATACTTTAAGAAGCTCAGTATCATTTCCCTTCTTCTTGAGAAGCTCTGCATATTTTTTAAGAACTTCAACATTATCGGGCTCTATTTTTAAAATTCTGTTTATTGCATCTTCATTTTCTGGGTCAATTTCTAGAGCATGAGTATAGGATTCTATTGCCTCTTTGAGCTGCCCCTGCATTCTAAAAGCATCTCCAAGCATTATACTCGCTTCTACATTATTGGGCGCTAGCTTAACCGCCTCTTTCAGAGAACTAACTGCATAAGGAAGTTGAACATTTCTTTCCAAAAGATTTCTTCCAATATCTATCCATGCCCTAACATTATTTCTATCCAATCCTTTGGCTTTTTCTAAAGTTTTTATGGCATATTCATAATCTTTCAAAACAAGCATATCCTCTCCTGCTTCTGTAAGTATTCGCGATAATTTTTTCTTATCCTCCTCAGCAAGTTTTGAAACTCTCTCAAAATCTTCACTTACCCATCTATTTATCCTTCTAAACAGAATCTGTGCCCTATCATAATCTCCTTCTTTCATAAGGGCCTTGGCTTCTTCTAAAGTTTTAGCGTAATCTCTAAGAACCGTTGATTCCCTCTTTCTTCTACTACCACCAAACAGAGGCAAATTCATCACCCTCTAATTTTGAAACTTTGGAATATAATATCCATTAATCTTATAAAACCTTCGCTCTTCCGCAATAATAAAATATGCAATTCATATCTCATCCATAGGCGGAGGTTGCCGAGCTAGGTCAAAGGCGCCAGATTCAGGGTCTGGTCCCGCAGGGGTTCGCCGGTTCAAATCCGGCCCTCCGCATTAAGCCCAAGCCCCTTTCTTAGAGCCCTTTAAAAAAGGGCTTCACCCTAAAAAGAAGGAAGATTTTAAAAATGCCACAACCCTGCGAAGCAGTGCGTGCTCGCATCTTCCCAGGCTCGTTTACCTCCCAAACGATTTTTCAAAAAATAGGGAAGGGTTTAGAAAGGGAAAATGAACAAATCCAATGGATTTGTGAGCCAGCCCTGCTAAAAAAGCAGGGCTTAGCGTAGGTGTCCCTTAGCAAGGAACAACTACTACATCTCCAAAAAACTGAGCACCCTGAAAAGAGAAGATGTTGATATCATATAATTATACTCTCTTTCCAAAAATCCTAGAAAGGATAAGGTAATAAGAGAAAAATGAATTTTCTAAACAGCAAGCAAATAGGTGAAAATAGATACGCACTACTTTTTAAGAACACTTTTTCAGAAAAATTGATAAATGGAAATTATTAAATACCATACCCTAAATTCACCTATGCTTCAGGGTGATGGCGTCCACCCCGAAACGCCCGCATGGCTGATGACGCCTTTTCGTAAGAGGTGACGCCAAATGATCCCCGAGATAGTAGCAGGTTTAGTGCAGGTATTCACCGTGTTACTCCTTTCGCCCTTAATGGTAGGCATATTGAAGAAATGGGAAGCTAAATTTGAATCCAGAAAGGGTATATCAATTTTCCAGCCGTACTACGACCTCGCTAAATTCTTTAAGAAAGAGATAGTTGTCCCAGAAGGCGCAGGGTCTCTTTTTATTTTGGCGCCCATGCTCTCATTCACAGCGTACCTGATTCTCCCATGGGTTGTGCCCATAGTGTTCGGCACCCCCTCATGGTTCGCCCCGCTAGTTGATTTCCTTGGTGGAGCGTTCTTATTCGGATTCGCCTCCTTCTTCTCAGTGATTGGAACTGAAAAA
>WAPW01000072.1 GCA_015520565.1 Candidatus Aciduliprofundum sp.
TATATTGCAAATTATTTAAAGAAGTTGCCCATATACCAAGTATGGAGCTCAGCAATCTAGAGAAGAGAGTTCTATTGGCTATGTTCAACTCAGGCAAGGAAGTTTTGAGCGTTGATGAAATAAAAGAGCTTGGTAAATTCTCGCAATTAGTTGAGGTTATGAATGCACTCTCTTGGCTAAAGGTAAAGGGGCTCGTGAAGCTTAGGGAGAAGCTAGATGTGGAATACTGCCTAAATAGAGATGAGGACTTGCCCGAGGTGAAAATTTATCAAGTTCTCAAAGAAAGGGGTGAGATTGAGATAAAAGAGCTCTTTCAAATATTCCCGAAAAATATTGTTAGTGTGGGAATGGGCCACCTCAAAAAATTGGGAATTCCATTTAAAGACGGAAAATTGATTTACAAGGATATTGATGAGGAAATTGAGAAGAGAAAAGAGCTACTTGAGAAGTTGAGGAAAGGTTGTTTGAAAGAGGAAGAAGTTGATAAGGATCTAATAGATGATTTTTTGCATAGGAAGGGTATGATAAAGAAGAAAGAAAAAATTATGAGATTTGCCACTCTAACTACCCTTGGGAAGAGGGTTGTTGAGCAGGGGATAGAGATAAAAGAGGAAATCACGCAGCTCACTCCAGAATTGATTCAAACGGGGAAATGGAGAGATTATGAATTGAAGAGGTACGATGTGAATTTATTCGCCCCTAAAATTTACACTGCAAAGCTTCATCCCCTAACGCAGATAATTGAGAAGATACGCAGAATATTCCTCATGATGGGATTTGACGAAGTTGAAGGTTCCTATGTTGTGAATGCTTTTTGGGACATGGACGCACTTTTCATTCCGCAAGACCATCCTGCTAGAGAGATGCAAGATACCTTCTACCTTAAAAAACCTGCAAAGATTCCCGTTAAGGACAGGAAGTATATGAAAAAAGTAAAAGAAATCCATGAGAATGGCGGAGGGATAAGCCGTGGATGGAGGTATGAATGGAGCGAGGAAATAGCACAGAAGGCCATGCTTCGCACCCATACAACCGTTAACTCTATCCGCTATCTCTACGAGCATCGTGAGCCCCCTGTGCGGATGTTCTCCATTGGACGCGTATTCCGCAGGGAGAATATGGATTCCACGCATCTCCCAGAGTTCACGCAGATTGAAGGAATATATATGGACGAGGATGCCAACTTCCAAGTTCTTCTGGGCATACTAAAAGAATTCTACTCCCTCATGGGCTTTCCAACCATTAGATTCCGTCCTTCTTATTTTCCATACACGGAGCCAAGCTTGGAAGTGGAAGTTTATTATAATGGGCAATGGCTGGAGCTTGGAGGCGCAGGCATATTCAGGCCCGAAGTTACAGAGCCATTGGGAATTGAATATCCCGTTCTCGCATGGGGTCTCGGATTGGAGAGATTGGCTATGATAACCCTGGGCTTGAAGGATATAAGGGAATTATACATCAGCGATATTGACTGGCTTCGTAACGCACCCCTTTTAAGATGAAAATCTTAAATACAAATTATCATTTCTCCTTTCTGACCCGGCTTAGCTCAGTCTGGCTAGAGCGGCGGACTGTAGTTGGAATATGCCCGGGGTGGGCATAAACGCCGCTCAGCAGAGATCCGCAGGTCCCCGGTTCGAATCCGGGAGCCGGGACTTCTTATGGATAAAGTTTTATAATGTTTGCGTATATCACATTTAAAGTTGAGAGGTGATGAAAAATGCAACCAGCGCAGATGGCGTATGATAGAGCAATAACGGTTTTCAGTCCTGATGGCCGCTTGTTTCAGGTGGAGTATGCAAGGGCTGCTGTAAAGAGAGGTACCACAACCATAGGTTTGAAGTTTAAGGATGGAGTAGTTTTAATGGCTGATAAGAGGATAAGGAGTAGATTGCTTGACCCGAAGAGTATGGAGAAGATATTCTTGATTGATGAGCATATTGGTTGTGCTACCTCAGGTCTTGTGGGAGATGCTCGCGTTCTCGTAGATTATGCTCGTCTTATAGCTCAGATTGAGCGTGTTACTTATGGAGAGAGAATTTCCGTAGAGCATCTTGTGAAAAGGATAAGTGATTACAAGCAGCAATACACGCAGTATGGAGGAGTCAGGCCTTTCGGAGCTTCTTTGCTCATTGCAGGTATAGATGAGAATGGAATGTATCTCATGGAAACTGATCCTAGTGGTACAATTATGGGCTACAAGGCAGATTGCATAGGCGGTGGAAGGGAAACTGTTATGGAATTGTTTGAGAAAGAGTACAGAGAGGATATGGATTTTGAAGAGGCCATAATGCTTGGCTTGAAGGGAATAGATGCAGTTAGTGAGGATGGCATAACGCCTATAACTTTGGAAATAGGTTATATAAAGAAGGATGGACATTTCACCATTATGAGCGAGGAAGAAGTTGCAAAGTATGTGGAGAAATACAAGAGTGAGAAGAAAGAGGAGTGAAAATGGTAAGGCTTGAGGATGCCATAATAGCAAGGTATGAGCACTCTGGGCACAGATTTGAAATTCTTGTGGACCCAAACATTATAGATGATGTCAAATCGGGCAAGATAGAGAATATTGTGGATTATATGGTTATAGATGAGATTTTCAAAGATGCTCATAAGGGAGATAGAGCAAGTGAAGAAATAATAAAAGAGGTGTTTGGCACTACTGATGTCAACGAAGTGGCTAAAGAGATAATTAAGAAGGGGCAAGTTCAGCTAACCACTGAGCAGCGCCGCAAGATGCTAGAAGAGAAGAAAAAGAGGATAATTGCAGAGATAGCAAGGAATGCTATAAATCCTCAAACTGGAGCTCCACATCCCCCTCAGAGGATAGAGTTGGCGATGGAAGAGGCCAAAGTTCACATAGACCCGCTCAAATCAGTGGAGGAGCAAGTTCCCATTGTGCTCAAAGCTTTGCGCCCCATAATTCCCATAAGATTTGAAAAGATTAAGATTGCAATTAAAGTAAGTGGAGATATGTACGGAAAGATTTATGGAGAGCTAAGCAAGAGTGGTACTGTACTTCAGGAAGAATGGCAGAAAGATGGCTCTTGGATTGGTGTTGTTGAAATTCCTGCTGGTATGCAGGGTGAGTTTTTAGATATGCTGAATAAGAAAACACATGGTAATGTTCAAACAAAGATTTTAAGGAGGTAATATGTATGGAAGGAAAAATAGCTATACGAAAAATTGTTGTTCCGGGAGAGGAAATTGATGAGAAGGGTAAGCCCGGTAACGGAGTTTTTGTTGAGAATGGCAAGCTTTATTCTGCCTATCTTGGAATAGTTGATATCCGTGCCGGGTATGTGAATGTTATTCCTCTCTCAGGATGCTATATACCGAAAAAGGGAGACAAAGTGATAGGAAAGATAATTGACCTGGCGCCTATGAACTGGGTTGTGGATATAAATGCGCCGTATTATGCACCACTGCATGTGAATGATGTGCCTTGGCGTGTTGATTTTGGAGATACTGGAAGGTATCTTAGCATAGGTGATGTTATACTTGCCAAGGTAAGCAATGTGAATGAGCTAGGCCAGGTTTGGATTACTATGAAAGAACAGGGATTGCGCAAGTTGGAAGGAGGTCATGTAATAAAAATATCCCCATTCAAAGTGCCCCGTGTTATAGGAAAGGGAGGAAGCATGATTCAGATGTTGAAGGATTACACGGGCTGTAGAATTTATGTGGGGCAGAATGGTGTGATATGGATTTCAGGACCTCCTGAGGGAATAATAACCGTTATAAAGGCAATAAGGATGATTGAAAACGAGGCCCATACATACGGGCTAACTGACAGAGTTAAGGAATTTTTGGAAGAGAACAGAGGTGAGAACGATGGGAATGAAGAGTGATATTAAGCTCATAGATGATAATGGATTGCGTATAGATGGACGCTTACCAAATCAATTGCGCCCAATAAAAATGGAAGTTGGAATATTGAAGAGAGCGGATGGCTCTGCTTTTGTTGAATGGGGCGGAAATAAAATCATGGCAGCCGTTTATGGGCCCCACGAGGCATATCCAAAGCATATGCAGGAGGCTGATAAGGCAATAGTTCGTGCCCGCTATAGCATGGCTCCGTTTAGCGTGGATGAGCGAAAAAGACCGGGGCCTGATAGGAGGGCAATAGAGCTTAGCAAGGTCATAAGCGAGGCTCTTGAGAGCGTTATATTCGTGGAAAAGTATCCAAGGACGAGTATAGATGTTTATATTGAAGTTCTTCAAGCGGATGCAGGTACAAGAGTTGCAGGCATAACGGCGGCTTCTTTAGCTCTTGCAGATGCGGGCATACCAATGAAGGATATGATAGTTGGATGCGCAGCGGGTAAAGTGGATGATGTTGTTGTCTTAGATTTAAATAAAGAAGAAGACAATTTTGGACAGGCGGATGTGCCCATGGCTATAATGCCTCGTACCAAAGAAATTGCACTATTGCAGATGGACGGAGATATGACATACGAGGAGCTAACCACTGCTATGGAGATGGCTATGGATGCAGCGCAGAAGATTCACGAAATGCAAGTTGAAGCGTTAAAGAGAAAATATGTTAAGGAGGTTGATAAAAATGAGTAACTCAAAATTCACCGCTGGGGTAATACCTGAGATGCAGAGAAAGTACATTCACAAATTAGCATCCCAAGGTACAAGGGTAGATGGAAGGCATTTTGATGAGATAAGAAAATTAGAGGTCACAAAGGGATACATTCCTAGGGCTGAGGGCTCAGCCCTTGTGAATTTGGGAAATACTAGAGTACTTGTAGGAGTTAAAATTGAGCCGGGTACACCATTCCCAGATACTCCAAATATGGGAATCTTAACAACGAATGCCGAGCTAGCACCCCTTGCATCTCCAACATTTGAGCCAGGCCCTCCGGGAGAAGAGGCAATAGAACTAGCCCGCGTTGTGGATAGAGGCATACGCGAGGGCCATGCAATTGACCTTGAAAAATTAGTAATTGAGGAAGGAGAAAAGGTTTGGATTGTATTTATAGACATCCATGTGCTTGATTACGATGGAAATTTGTTTGACGCCTCTGGTTATGGTGCCCTTGCAGCCCTAACCAACGCAATTGTTCCAGCATCAAGATATGATTTGGGCGATGATTTCAAACTGCCTATGCAACATTATCCAGTGCCAGTTACCTTTGCAAAGATTGGAAATTGGATTGTGGCTGATCCGAATCTTGATGAGGAGAGCATAGCATCCGCTCGCTTAACAGTTACTACAAGCGAGGAAGGACATATAAACGCTATGCAGAAAGGACTCTGTGGTACATTCACTTACGAGGAAGTTCAGAAAGTTATAAATATGAGTATGAATATCGGCGGAAAAGTCAGAGAAGTCATTCTTGGTGATTCAAATGTCAAAGAGGACTAAGAAGGTTGGTATTGCAGGGCGCTTCGGCCCTAGATACGGCATTTCGCTTCGCTATCGCTGGGCAGATGTTATGAAGGAAAAGGAGAAGAGACATCTATGCCCAAGATGCCATCATTACTCTGTTAAAAGGCTCTCCACAGGTATTTGGGTTTGCACTCATTGTGGCCTTAAGTTTGCTGGTGGTGCCTACACCCCTGATGTTTATAAAGAATGGAGAAAGGTGAGGGTAAATGTATAGGTGCGTTCGCTGCGGTAGGCCACTAACTAGCGAGCTTGGAGTGCAACAATTAGAGTGCGAATGCGGTAGCAGAATGTTCTACAAAGAGCGCCCAAATATGAAAAAGATAGTTTACGCCATATAAACCATTCTTATCCATTTTCCAGCTTTTTCTTTTCTTTTGAACCCTAAATTCTCATAGAATTTTATGGCATTTTCATTCTTTTCCCCAACCCATAACTCAATTTTGGATGGCTTTAATATCTCCATGGCCTTTTCAATAAGCATCTTTCCAATTCCCTCATGCTGATGCGATGGCACCACTACTATTTCATGTATAGCCCCAACCTGCGAGTGTTCAAACTTGCTATACCAGAAGCGGTTGCAAAATATGAATCCTACTATTTCTCCATCTTCTTCGGCCACGAAGAAGCACTCTGGATCTTGCTCGTACAAATCTTCTATATAGCTTCTTGCCTTCTCAATATTCTCCTCTCCATACTCCTCTAAGCCCTTATACGATTCCATAAGTATTGATGGGAGGTACTGCAAATCCTCTCTCTTTCCCTTTCTTATCTCCATTCTTCCATCACCCAGCCAAATCTCTTATTCAGCGCATTTTTTCTCCTCTTATATTCTCCCTCGTTGAGCTCGCCCTCTACTAGCATTCTGTCTAGGGTTAATAGCTCATCCTTATATCTTTTTCTCACGCTTATAAAATGCTCCTCAGCAAGATTCTCAAAATTGCGGAGGAGCTCTTCGCCTTCAGAGGTTATCCTATAAAATACCATTGGCCTTGCACCTTCCTTTATTCTTTTGTCCACGAGTCCATAGTGATGTAAGAGGGTAAGATGCTTATCTATGGCCTGCCTAGTTATGCCAAATTCTCTCGCTAACTCCTCGGGATGCTTCTCCTCGCTCAAACTCTTAAGAAGCTTTATGCGAATAGGAGATATTATAAAAGAGATTTTTTCCGTGGGATTCATAGTTTGGGGATATCATCATTATATTTCAACTTTTAAGTTGAAACTTCAAGGTTGAAGTTGAATTTTTAAGTTAAAATTTTTATAAAAAGCTTTAAATTCTATAATTCCATGGCTAATTATGGAAGATGAATTCATAAGAAAATTGAAGGAGAAATACGAGAAGGGCGAGATAAGCAAGGAGACCTACGAGGAAATTTTGAAAAGGTATTTGGATGAGATTGAAGAAGAAAAAGCCGAAGAAGAGCCGGAGGAAATTAGAGAAAAGGGAGAATATGAAAATTCCACTATGGGAGGAATAGATGAGCTCTTATCCCGAGCCATGGAAAAAATGGATGAAGAATTAAAAAAATTTTTTCCAGAGGATGAGAAGACAACTGCTGAGGAAGTAGAAGAGAAAGTGTTTAAGAAGGTAGAGAGCAAGGAAATTGAAAATAAAGCCGAGGATAAGCAGGGAAGGGATTATAAATGTGCAGGTGCTTGTACTATTCCCGCAGGTAGATACAATTACATATCGGCATCTGGAAGTGTTAAGGTAACAGGGGATCTCAGAGCAAAGAAATTATCCGTGGCAGGCTCTCTTCATTCTGAGGGAAATATATGGGCAAATATTCTAAGTATTGGGGGAAGTGCCAAGATAGATGGAAATGTTATAGGTGAAGACATAAGCAGTGGAGGAGTTTTCCATGCAAAGATTATTAAAGGTGAGAGAATAAGATTAGGGGGAGCCATAGTTTTTGAAAAAATTAAAGGTGAAAATGTCAAGATTGAGGGAAGCGTTAAAGGAATAAATTTGAAGGCTGAAATCTTAAAAATGAAAATTGATGGCAAGAGTTCTTTGGAGAGAATTGTTGCAGAGAGGATAGAGATAAGGAGTAAGAGAGGAGTGCTGAGAAAATTCCTTGGAACGATGAAAGTTGGAGAAATTTATGGGGAGGAAATCTATGTGGAAAGCGTTAGAGCTAAGCTAATAAAAGGTGAGAAGGTCACAATAGGAGATAATTGTATTGTGGAAAAGGTTGAGGCAGAAAGGGTGAAGGTGAGCAAGAAATCCAAGGTCAAGGAGGTTGTGAGGAAATGAGATACTGGGGCTATATATCCGTGGGAGCAATTCTAGGTGGCATATTTCTCATAATCGTGGGTATTCTGTGGCTCTTGGAGATGCTGGGGATAATAGAGTTCAACATCTGCATAATAGGGCCCATTTTGCTCATAATTGCAGGTCTGGCTTTGATTCTTAACCAAAGATGGTTCTCTTGGTAAGGGTGATGGAGTATGAGCGTGGTTGCAGAGCATCTTGCCAAAAAATATCCAAATGGGGTTTGGGGTGCTAAAGATGTGAATTTTTCTGCCAATAAATCCCGCATTACTGTGCTTCTTGGGCCCAATGGTGCAGGCAAAACTACAACTGTGGGAATGCTTACAACTCTTCTAAAACCCACGAAGGGAAGGGCTTTGATTGGAGGTTATTCCACGATGGATGATGTGTGGAAAGTGAGAAGTTTAATTGCCCTGTGCCCGCAAGATGTCCGTGTGGATATCAACTGGAGCCCCTGGGATGCCCTGAAGGGCTATCTCATGATTCGCGGTTTTTCCTCAGAAGATTCCATGGAGAGGGGTGAGAAATACCTGAAACTCCTAGACCTTTGGGAGATAAGGAAAACTCCAGCAATAGCACTTAGCGGAGGCCAGAGAAAGAGAATTGCAGTTGCAATGGTTCTTGCCTCAGATGCCCCCGTTGTGTTTTTAGATGAGCCCTCAAGCGGGTTGGATGTGGAAGCGAGGTACATAGTCTGGAAATCCCTGCGGAAAGAGGCGGAGAGAGGGAAGACGATAATTCTTACAACGCATGATATGAAGGAAGCTGAAATTCTCGGGGACTATGTGGTTATGATAGGTAAGGGTAAAACCATTGCTCAGGGCACGCCTGAAGAGTTGAAGCATATGATACCCTACACGCACAAAATTGTGGTGAAAAATGCCAGAAGGATTCCAATCAAGGAGCACATTGACCTAGGGGACAGAAAGGTCATATATGTTAGGGGCAAGGAGAAAGCTGTGGAGCTCGCAGAGAAGATAGAAGCAGCGAGCATAGGCATTGAGGAGACAAACTTAGAGGATGCATACCTATACCTTGTAGGAGGTGTGGCCAATGGGGAAAATTAGGGGAGTTACCTATCTTGCCAGCAGATGGATTCGCCGCCAGCCCATGTGGCTTGTTGAGGATCTTTTTATCGTTTTAGGCTTTGCCATTCTTATGTTCGTGTGGGGCGGAATAAATGGATTGAGAAATGTACTTGTTGCTTGGTTTATCTCAGGTGCTTGGGGAATGGGGGTAAATCTTGTGGCGCAGAGCATAGGATGGGACAAGCAGCAGAAGATAATGGATATGTTCATAGCAACGCCAGTTAGGCCATTTCACTATGTATTCGGATACTTTATTTCTAGCCTAATTTTCCTCGCGGTGGATTTTCTTTATATGCTTATTCTAATTATTTATCTAAACGCTTGGACCATTGTGCTTGCCTCGCTTATAGCCGTGGCACCTCTACTTATAATAAGCAATCTAGTTGGGCTAAGCATTGTGATGCGTATAAAGAAGCCCACAAACATATCGGCCATAACCAATCCCCTTCAAATGATGCTCATCATCCTCCCCCCTGTTTTTTATCCCGCAAGTGTGCTTCCTGAGACTTGGAGGTACTTTGTTCTCTTGATACCCACCGCGGCAGGGGCGGAGATAGCGAGACAGCTCTCGGGACTAAGCTCTTGGCACAATCTATGGTACCCAGTGGCAGTTCTTGCAATTTGGGTTGTCCTCGGAATTCTTGCATCATCTCGGGTGGTGAAATGGGGAATGGAATGAGCTCTAAGAAACAAATTCTCTTATTTTTACTCAAATTTATCTAGAAATGGTTAAATAATTCCAGAAATTTATGCGCCTATGCTTGAAGTTCTCCTGCATATCAAAAAGCGCTTTTACATGTAACCCTCGTGTTTATAATTGCCCTAATTTTGGGCTACTATGTGGATTTCACAAAGATGAACATAATGCCAATAAGCGTTGCTGCCGTTTTCATCATGCTCTACCCCATGCTAACTGGAATGGAGGTAGAAAAGTTAAAGAGGCAATCAGAAAATAACGGGTATTAAGAATGAGCTTCAAAGCGCTAGGAAAAAACTTCTGGCTCTTCGTTGTTGGTCGCTTTGTTTCAAGATTTGGCTGGGCAGTTCAGGATGTAGCTATTCCCCTTTATGTTCTTGACAAGACCCATAGCGGAAGTATGATGGCCATATTTGTACTTGCAGAAATGTTACCTTTTGCTATACTGCCTCTTGCAGGTGTGATAAGCGATAGATACAACAGGAAGAATATGATGGTGGCCTTTGATTTGGGTAGGGGTGCAATTCTCATCAGTGTAGTTGCCCTTGGTTTCTTAAGTGTTATGCAGCTTTTATGGATAACAATAATCCTTGCTTTTATGGGGGCATTCTTCTCGGCGGCTACCAATGCCATGTTTCCAGAGCTTGTTCCTGAGAGTGAGCTTGAGAGGGCTAATTCAATGGCAAGTACCTTCAACATAGTTGCTATGCTGATAGGCCCTGCCTTTGGTGGTCTTCTTTATGGAGTTGGAGGTATAATGCTTCCGGTTCTCATAAATGGGCTGAGCTTCTTTGGTTCTGGAATTTTTGAAATAGCTATAAAGTATAAAGCAAAGATCAAGAAAATAACTAAAGCATCCGAGATGATAAAGGATTTGAAAGATGGGCTTAGATTCCTAAAAAATAGCAAATACCTTGTAACTCTTATTGGATTTGCAGTTTTCTTGAATGCCCTAGGGCAGCCCTTTGCCTCTGTTTTACTTCCATATTCAATTCGTGAAGTTTTGAAGTTTTCAAGTATGCAGTTTGGTCTCCTTGAAAGTGCTTTTATGGGAGGTGCGATAGCTGGAAATCTTTTAATAGCGTTTAGAGTTGTTAAAAATTCAGGTAGATATCTTTTTAGGAGCTTGGATATAGCAGGTATAATGCTGCTTATTTTAATTTGGCTCATATCTCCCTTTGCTGCATTCCATGGCAATGTTGCATTTATAATTCTTATGGGAATATCAATTGTATGGGGCTCCTCCGAGGCGTTTTTGAATGTGCCTATAAATACAAAGATACAAAAGGCAGTCCCAAATGAGTACAGAGGAAGAGTTCTCTCCATATTTGTTGTTTTAGTAAATTCTCTTGCTCCAGTTGGCTTAGTTATTGTGGGCCCCTTACTGGATTCTTTTCCAGCTTGGAGCGTAGGGCTAAGTATGATTATTATAATGGCTATTTTTGTCTTTTACTACTGGCTAAAGCATAGGGAGGAGTTAACTCAGTATGAACCCTCAAGCACTGAGGATTAATCGTGAAAGAGTAGGGATATTAATGCACCTACTATGGATGAAATTGAGAATAGGATAGCTACACCCCACATGCCAGCAAATGAGTCCATAATCTCGGATATTATTGGTGCTATGAAACCCCCTATGTTTAATACTGATACAAATATTCCAGAGGCAATTCCGAAGTATTTTCTTTCCACGCCCACATAGGATAAAAATGCGAAGTAAAGAGGAATTATCCCCCCTATTAAGAATCCTAAAATTAGGGAGATTAGCCATACTAGAGGATTTCGGAGCAGTACTAGATTTGCAAATATGGGTAATAGTACCGCAACAATTACTTGATATAGTACCAAGCTTCTCTTCTCTCCAAATTTTTGCGAAATTTTTGGTAATATTAGCAGGCCTAAGATCAAAGCTACTGATATTGTAGCAACTAGAACCGGTGCTAAAGGGCCTAAGTACTCTATGAGCTGTTTCTGGGATGGGAAATATTGAGTGGCACCAAAATAGGTTATCAATAATGTTAAATTTGCCACTGAGACCTTCCACAAGAACTTGTTTTTTGCAACTTTTTTTAGTCCTCGGAGCATATTTACAGTGCCTTCTTTAAGGTCTTTAGCTGTTATAAGCCATAGCACAGCTCCTATAGGCAAGAATAGAGAATAAATTTGTAGTATTTCCCTCCAAGATATACTGTGAATCAAAAAAGAGCCAGCAACGAGGCCTAAAATTGCACCACTGGGCAAACCAGACATATAAATTCCAGCTGCTAAACCTTGTTGCTCTTTGGGAAATGAGGACTCGGCTATTTTTGGTAAGTTTGGAAATACTATGGCCATGCCTATTCCATATAGAGCGGTATATATAGTAAGATCTAAAATCCCTATGGATAAACTTCTCAATATTGCAGCTATAAAGGAAATTGACAATCCAATTAAAGCTGTTTTCTTGGGCCCTATTTTTGCAACTATTATACCCACAGGGATTCCCAAAATAACCATCATCAAAATTGGTAGCGAAAGAAGAAATGAAAAGTATATTTTGTCAATACCAAATTCTTGAGAAATAGGTTTACCTAAAACAGCCATAACAATGTCTCCTGTCCATATAGAAAGATTGACAAACCAAGCTATAGTGAGTATTTTCCAGCGGTACTCCATAGGAGGGTGATGCATGGGCAACTGATAAACTTTTACTCCCTAGAAATGATTAAATACATTCTATATTTTTAGAGTTTATGCTTGAAATTCTCCTTCATATCAAGCGAAGGTTGTACATTTATGTCACTGCAATTTTCATACTTGCAATAATCCTCGGTCAATTTATAGATTTTACAAATCTAAATATTATGCCAATAAGTGTTGCTGCCGTTTTCATCATGCTCTACCCTATGCTAACTGGAATGGAAGTGGAGAAGGTAAAGAGGGCTGGAAGGAATTACAAGCTCATTATCTCAACCCTCATATTTGCTTATTTCATAGCATCCTTAACAGCTTTTTTCCTAACTCGCACCTTGCTTTCTGGATATGATGAGCTTGCTCTTGCCTTGGTTTTAGTGGGTGCTATTCCTTGCTCAAATATGCTCATAGGGTGGAGCGGAATAGCGGATGCAAGCGTGGCAGATGCTCTCGTTATAGCTGTTCTCGGCCTCCTCCTCATTCCTATCCTATCTCCCATTTTGATTTATTTCAATGGAGGAGTGTTTGCCACAATAAATGTAATGCAACTCGTGTTAATTCTCCTCTTCTACATTCTTGTGCCCTTGGCTCTTGGAATGCTAACTAGGAGGGAGATAATAAAGAGAAAGGGAAGAGAGTATTTTATGGGCATAAAGAAGTACCTTCCGGGAGTATCCGCCTTGGGTATTCTCCTAATTGTTTTCTTCTCAGTGGGGAAGGTATCTCACAAGGTAATTGATGAGCCGCAAGTTTTCTTGCTTGTCCTTGCCGCTCTATTTTCCTATTACCTCATACAAACCACTCTTTCTCTTTTAGTAGCTAAAGCACTAAGATTCAAATATGAGCAGGGAATGGTTTTTATTCTTGGAGCCACAGCAAGCTCTCAAGCAATATCTCTCTCCCTTGCAGCTACGATATTTCCCCCATTAACTGTATTTGCACTATCCTTCAAGCCAATATTGCAGGTGTTTTACATAATGTTCCTCATATACGCCATAGGCCCGTGGCTTCGCAAGTTCTTGGGGCAAAGTATTAAAGAGAATTAAGAAATACCTTCCCTATGGACATTAAGATTGAAGAGCTCGTTGAGCTTGCGAATATAAGGAGTGAGACAGGATATGAATCTAAAATTCTTGGCTACATAGAAGAGAAGTTAGAAGCTCTGGGTGTGAATTACGAAAAGATGCCTGTGGATGAGGAAAGATACAACATAATTGTGAATCCTGAAGAGAAATTTATGATTAATGCGCATGTTGATACCGTAGGGGATTATTTCCCGCCGGAGATTGAAGGTAATATACTCTGGGGTCGTGGAGTAATGGATGATAAGGCAGGAGTACTCATAATGCTCAAGCTCATAGAAGAGTTTAAAGATTCTCTCCCCGTTAGCTATGTTTTCTTTGTGGATGAAGAAGAGGAAGGAAAGGGCTCCAAGAAGTATGCGGAGAAATATGCGCATGATTTTGCCATAACTATGGAGCCAACATCCTTAAAGGTCTGCACAGCAGAGGCGGGAAGTTTGGAGTTAGAGTTTGAGTTCTGGGGAAAGGCCATGCATGGCTCCTGTGTGGAAGAGAAAGAGAATGCCATATGGCAGGGTATAAAATTCATTAGCGAGATGAAAAAATTAAAATTTCTAAAGGCGGAGCATAAATTGCTTGGAAAGCCAGCGATAAATGTGGAAATGTTTGATGGTGGCGACTATATTCTTGCCGTGCCAGAGAGTGCTAAAGCTTTGGTTGATTTTGTTTATATGCCCGGGCAATCGGCTGTGGAGATAATTGACGAAGTGAATAAAATTGGAAGGAAGTACAATGTAAATCACATGATTTACGATTTATCGCCCCCATTTGAAATCTCTCCAAGGAAGAGAAGAGTAAAGGAATTCCTCAAGTATGCAGAACTGGGGGGATTTCGTAGTTGGAGCGATGCTCAGAGCTTGGTTGATAAGGGAACTCCAACTGTGGTATTCGGGCCTGGGGAATTGAGATATGCGCATACAAAGGATGAGCATGTGGATATGGAGGATGTGAATAAAGCGTATGGGATTTTGAAAAATGTACTGAAGGATTGGAGCTCTTCGTAAATGAAAAAGGAAAAACTTTTGGAAAGGATAGCTAACTTGGGGTATGAGATGTTTGAAAGGTTAAAAATGAAAAATGAAGAGTGCAGAAAAGAGAATACCTTTAAACTTATGAGGAAGGCTCGTTTTTATCCTTTATCCGAGGAAACTTTGGGCTCGTATATTCAAGATTTAGAAAATGCCTTAATTCATTCTCAAAATCTTCTCGCTGTGAAGTATAAATGCATGGAGCTCGGCCCTGTGAGCGATGAAATGGTGGATAAAATTGCGAAAATAGAAGTAGAATGGATGAAAGAGCTGAGGAGCAAGTATCCAAATATCGTGAAGGACAAAATTGAAGATTTTGAAAGATATTTAAGATGCGAACTTTTAACCTTTTCCAAATATACCTTAGAGAAGTATTATCAAGATATTCTAAGTATGAAGAAAATGGGAATAAATATGGCTGAAGCGAGCTATCTCTATCTTTTCAAGCGCATAGGTTATGAGAGTTTAGAAGAAGTTGGTAAATAACTGCGAAAGTATTATATCCCCCATAATTCATAGGTGCGAGAAGGAGGAAGAGATATGGGAGAATCTATGGCTATGGATATGGGAAAGATTGAAAGGGAAATGGAAAAGAGAAGAAATGCGGTAAGGCCTATTAATCAGAGAATTGCAAAGCTAAGGGAAGAAAGTGTGAATACTGAGGTAAAAATATCATCTGAAAGAGCGAAGTTGATAACTGAATTCTACAAAAAAGAAATGGGGAAGGGAAAATCCATACCTGTGCAGCGGGCTTTAGCATTTAAATATTTAATGGAAAATGTGAGTTTACCTGTTGAGGATGGGCAGCTCATAGTGGGAATAAGGGGTACAGGGGTGAATGAAGTACCCACTTATCCCGAAATAAATGTTCACTCTTTAGACGATTTGGAATTATTGAATGAGAGAGAAAATATGCCATATAGGGTGGACGAAGAGACTAAGGAAATATACAAGGATGAGGTTATACCTTTCTGGAAAGGCCGTGCAATGAGGGATATAATTTTTGAAAATCTCCCGCAAGAGTGGATGGACGCCTATGAATCTGGAGTTTGGACTGAGTTTATGGAGCAGCGTTCCCCCGGGCATACTGCAGGTGGAGAGAGAATATTCAAGATGGGAATTTTAGAGATAAAGAAGGAGATAAAGAAGAAAATGCAAGAGTTAAAGCCAGAGGAGCCAGAGTATTATGAGAAGATGGAAGAGTTAAAAGCAATGGACATTGTGGCAGATGCAATAGTGATTTACGCTCATAGGTATGCTGAGAAATTACAAAATATGGCAAAAAATGAGAGAGATGAGAGGAGAAGGAAAGAGCTGGAAGATATGGCAAAAATATGTAGATGGGTTCCTGAGCATGCTCCGAGAACATTTTGGGAAGCCCTTCAGCATTACTGGTTCATTCATGTTGGAGTAACTTATGAGACAAATCCATGGGATTCCTTCAATCCTGGGAGAATTGACCAAAATTTATATCCATTTTACGAGAAGGATGTAAAAGAGGGAAGATTGAATAGAGAAAGAGCCAAGGAATTACTTCAAGCTTTTTGGCTCAAGTTTAACAACCAGCCCGCTGTTCCAAAAGTTGGTGTTACGGCGGAAGAGAGTTTTACCTATAATGATTTTTCAAAATTGAATGTTGGAGGATTGACCAAGGATGGCTATGATGGTGTCAATGAGCTCTCTTATTTAATTTTGGAAGTTCTTAGTGAGATGAGAACATTGCAGCCAAATACAGCGGTGCTGATAAGTAATAGAAATCCCGATAGGTTTCTTATAGAGGCATTGAAAGTTGTAGGTCCTGGATTTGGTGAGCCACCTTTTTTCAACTACGATGAGCTCATCGTTAGAATGCTAAGACAGGGAAAGAGCTTAGAGGATGCCCGCACCTCTGGAGTTAGTGGATGCGTTGAAAGTGGTGCCTTTGGAAAAGAGGCATGTATTTTAACAGGTTATTTCAACCTTCCCAAGATTTTGGAAATAACCCTTCACAACGGAGTAGATCCTCGTACAGGAAAGAAGGTGGGTATAGAAACAGGGGATGCTAGGGAATTTAGGAACTTTGAAGAATTATGGAGCGCTTTTTTAAAGCAAGTCAGATATTTCTTAGACATAAAGATGAGGGGCAATGATATAATTGAAACCCTATATGCAAAATATCTACCTGTGCCTTTCCTCTCCCTATGGATAGAAGATTGTGTGAAGAATGCAAAGGATTACAATGCGGGAGGTGCTAGATACAACACCCAGTACATTCAAGTTGTGGGCCTAGGAACATTGACTGATTCTTTGGTGTCTATCAAATACAATGTGTTTGACAAAAAATTCTTCAAGATGGAGGAGGTTATTAAGGCCCTAGATAATAATTTTAAGGGTTATGAGCTCATGCGCCAGAGATTTCTTAACAGGACTCCCAAATTTGGAAATGATGATGATTACGCTGATGAAATAGCCAAAAAAATTGTGGATGCTATGGTTGATATGATTGAAAGTTATCCCCCATCCCCAATTAGAAAAGCATCTAAGAGGGCATATTTTCTACCTACCACTGTGCATGTTTATTTTGGAAAGGTTACTGGAGCAACGCCAGATGGTAGAATTGCTGGATATCCTGTCTCTGAAGGAATATCTCCTGTTCAGGGTATGGATAGAAAAGGCATAGCTGCCGTTTTTCGCTCTGTTGCCAAATGTGACTGGGCAAAAACAGGAGGTGCACTTCTAAATCAAAAGCTAACTGGTGACCTTTTGGAAAATGAGGAAAATATCAAGAAATTAGCGGCTTTAATAAGAAATTTCTTCAGATGGGGAGGCCACCATGTGCAGTTCAATGTTGTTAGCAGTGAGGTTCTCAAAGAGGCACAAGAGAAGCCTCCAGAGTTTCAAGATTTAATGGTTCGTGTTGCCGGTTATAGCGACTATTTTGTCAATTTACCCAAGGGCCTTCAAGATGAGATAATAAAGAGGACGGAGCACGAGGAAGTATGAGTGAAGGGATAATATTTGACATAAAGAGATACGCAATCCACGATGGTCCGGGGATAAGAACCACAATATTTATGAAAGGATGTCCATTGCGTTGCATATGGTGCCATAATCCGGAAAGTCAATCAATGAATTTTGAGATAATGTATATGGAATACAAGTGCATTCATTGCTATACTTGCGTGCATACTTGTCCTTACAAGTTAATTTACTTTGATGATTTTGGTGTGCAGCATATTGATAGAGATAAATGCACCTATTGTGGTATATGCACAGAAAATTGCCCCACAGGTGCCTTGGAATTTGTGGGCAGGAAAATAACGGTGGAGGAATTAATGAAGGAGATAGAAAAAGATATAACACTTTATGACTCATCGGGAGGAGGTGTAACTTTCTCTGGAGGAGAGCCTCTTATGCAGCCAGTGTTTTTGAAGGAAGCCCTAATAGAATGCAAGAAAATTGGAGTGCATACAGCCCTAGACACATCCGGGTACGCTCCCAGAGAAATATTGGAGTCCATTATGGATTATGTGGATTTATTTCTTTACGATATCAAGCTCTATGATTCCAAGGAGCATAAGAAGTATACGGGAGTGCCCAACGAAATAATAAAAGAGAATTTAAGGTTCTTGGTTAGCTCAGGAAGGGGAAAAGATATAATATTGCGTTTTCCTGTAATTCCAACTATAACAGATAAGGATGAGAACATTGAAGGATGGAAAAAATTTATAATGGGATTAGGAGGTATAAAAGAGATAAATTTGCTACCTTATCATGATGTGAGTGAGAAATTTAGAAGGTTAGGAAGGGAATACAAAATGCAGGTGCACGAATCTCCGAGCGAAGAGAAGATGAAAGAAATAAAAGAAAAATTTGAAGAAATAGGATTACAGGTGAAAATTGGTGGATAGTATGCATGAAGGGAGCGTGAAATATGAAGAGCGTGTAGTATTTTGGTCAATTTTGATTATTTTATTGGCTGTAGCTTTGATCTTTTCAGCCATATTCCTTTATCAAGCTTTAATAGGGCCATTGGGATCAATCCAGCACCTCAATGGTTTATTCTAACCTTAACCATACTATTCTTTGCTCTAAGCTATCTATTTAGTTCTTACAAGCTTGCAATTACAGAAAATTCTCTAATTGCAGGTTATCCTGCCTATCATATACATCTACCTTGGGAGAACATTGTAAGTGCTGAAGAAGAGAAAAGGAGTATGTGGAGATATGGAGGCCATGGTATAAGAATTGGAAAAATTGATGGTAAGAAAGTTTTGGTTCTATCCCTTCCAAGAATGAAGTACATTCGCTTAAAGCTGAGAAACTCAAAATGGGGATATGTAATAATATCCACAAAAAATATTGAGAGTGTTTTGAATTACATTAGGCAAGAAATAGAAATATATGGAAAAGATTAGAGCTCTGCGTATTTCTTTGCTATGGCCTTTGCCATATCCAGTGTGGATGCATCTCCACCCATGTCGTAGGTGCGTACTTTTCCTTCGGCCACGACTTCTTCTATTGCCCTTTCTAATTTATTTGCCTTTTCTTTCTCATCTAAATAATCTAGCATCATTCTTACTGCTCTTATTGTAGCTATAGGATTGACCTTATAGAGGCCAGCGTATTTGGGCGCGGAGCCATGCACGGGTTCAAATACAGCGTAATTATCCCCAATATTTCCAGCAGCGGCAAATCCAAGACCTCCAACAAGTTGAGATGCCAGATCTGAAATTATATCTCCAAATAGGTTTGAGGTTACAAGCACATCGTATTTTTCAGGATTTTTCACAAGCCACATGGCTTGGGCATCAATATTTGTCTCCCACATTTCTATATCTGGATACTCCTCGTGTATCTTCCTTGCAACTCTCACAAACAAGCCGCTGGTCTCTCTCAGCACATTTGGTTTCTCCACTACCGTTACATTTTTCAGATTATTTTGCTTTGCAAATTCAAAGGCGGCTCTTATTATTCTCTCAGCTCCCTTTCTTGATATTATCCTTAGAGAAATGGCTTTATCCACACCAATAAATTTCTTGTATCTTGGATGATCTTTGAATGCATTATCTATATCCTCAGGTACTGGATAATATTCCACTCCACTGTATAACCCCTCAGTATTTTCCCTGAAAATTGTTATGTTTATGTTATCCTTATAATTTAGTGGATTTCCGGGATAGGCCTTGGCGGGGCGAACATTGGCGTATAGGTCAAAGAGTTGGCGTAGCTTTACAATCGGGCTATAGTATTCCAAGCCCTTACCCTGCAATTCAGGGGCTAATTCTTTCTGAGCCTCATCTTTTGGTTTTGAGGTTATTGCTCCAAATAATGCACAATCTGTTTGTTTCATCAACTCAACAGTTCTCTCTGGCAGTGGATTTCCCTCCTTGCGCCAGAATTCCCAGCCAATATCCCCATAAATGTACTCAGCGTCCAATGCTATCTCATCCAATACTATCATCGCAGCCTTTATAACTTCAGGCCCTACTCCATCTCCCGGCAACACAGCAATTTTATATGTCATTTTGCATACCTCCAAACCTTAATCTCTTTGCAATATTTAATAGATTTTATTTTTCCCATTTTCAAGATTAAACTCTTTCAAATTTCTTCACATATAAATGTGAATCAAACTCATCAAAATACAAATTTCTTTTCTCGCTTTCCACCTCTCCCCTTTGATTATCCACGGGGTCCGAGCGCCAGTATTTTTTCTCTGGGACGAAATCAACCTGAAAATCATCATTTGCAATCATCCTGAATGCGTCCAAGTTTCCAAAGTAGAATGCATTTCTTTCCTTCTTATTTTTCCTATAATTTCCAAAGGAAGCGTCCACAGGGAACCATTTTCCGTCCACATATACCTGAGCCCAGTCATGGGGAGATGCAAATTTTGGAGTTATGTACCATCCACTTTGCCATTTTGCTGGAATGCCTGTGGCTCTTGCGAGGGTTATGAATAAAAGTGCGAACATTCCGCAATCTCCACGCAAAGAAGTGGCAACGAACTCGCTTATGTTGTTGTATGTGCAGTACTCTCTCACATAGGTATAATTTGTGTTGTGCGTAATCCAATTGTATATCCTCTTTGCTTTTTCATAATCATCCTTGGCATCCTTCGTTATTCTCTCTACCAAAGATTTAATGTAAGGTGTGAATCTCACATGCGGCAGTTTCTCTTTTAAATTCTCATTTATATTCGCATATCCATCTATTCCTCCACGCACCTCGCTTATCACATATTCAAATTCCACGCTAAATTCTTTGGAATTGGAATTGAAGTATATGGTTCTTTGCAATGCTGAATTATCTGCAATTTCGTATTTTCCCGGATATGCTTTTAAAATCCTTACTTTCTCAATTTGAAAATTCTCCTTTGGTATGGGGAGCCATGCCCTATATATGCCCTTTCTTTTTACCCTTAATTTTATTCCTGCCACAACCCTATACTTTCTTATCTCTCCGCCATTTATCCTCTTAATTGCATCCTTTATTAGTTTTTGTGAATAATCTCCTAGTTCATCCTTCTTCTTCCTTCTTTTCTTTATGGATGGCTCCAAGAAAAATATATTCTCCACAAATCTGCTGTAGAACCTTTCTTCTCCGTCTATTATCATTCTTTCAACTAGTCCTGATGAAACCCATTTATCAAATTCCTCATTTTCAAAATCCTTTATGCTCTCTTTGGCAATTTCCAAAGCTTTTTCTTTATTCCATGGGAAATCCTTCTTTATTCTTTTTAAGCGCTCTATTTCATAATCCATTCTCCTTTTGAATTCCGAGGGCAATTCTCTTTTGCTTAGCTTTCTCATAATTTTAATTGCACCTTGGAAATTACCCAATCTTATTTCCCTTTCAACATCCTCTGGAAGAGGTATGGCGAGAAATGATAAATCGTTCATAGGTATGCATATTATCCAAGAATTAATCTTTTTCGCTAAAAATATTATAAGAGTTGTCCATACCCTCTTATGCGTCCACAACCAGAATGCTTGGCTTGCATATTTCGCCGAGCTGTTTTTGAAGCGAATTTGGTCAATCCAGATAAGGCAATGGATGTGGTGAAATCTTTGCTTAATCTCCTATGCGATGAGTTTGACGAAAACAAATTGTCCATAAAGGTCTGGACTAAGGTACATGCAAAGGTGAATGAAATTCTTGGTACAGATGACCCATACAAAGAGTTGAAGAGGAGGAGCAATGATATAGCTATGAAAATGTTTCCCAAGGCCTTGGAGTATTATGAAAGAAGTGAGGATAAGCTTAGGGCTGCAGAGCTCCTTGCCATAATAGGCAATGTGCTTGATTTTGGAGTTGGCGTAAATTCTCCCGAAGAATTTGAAAATGTATTTCGTTCATTGATAGAAGAGGGAATAGGGTATGATGATACCGAGAAATTAAAGAAATATCTGAAAGGGCACATAGTTTACATAACAGATAATTGTGGCGAGATAGTTTTTGACAAAATTTTGGTAAGGGAATTGAAAAAATATGCGGAGAGAATTACTCTCTTGGTAAGGGGAAAGCCAATCCTATCCGATGCCACCCGTGAGGATGTTGCCTATGTTGGCTTGGACAAGGAAGTGGATGAAGTTCGTGACATGGGTATGTTTGCAGTGGGCATAGATATGGATTTAGCTTCTGAAGAGCTCAAGGAATTACTTTACTCGGCGGATTTAATCATTGCGAAGGGTATGGGCAATTATGAGGCCTTGAGTGAGAGTGATTTGAGGCCCATTGCATATTTATTGCGCACCAAATGCGAGCCCGTTGCGAGAGACATTGGTGTGCCAAAGGGCACGAATGTCGTGAAGGTTTTTGAGTAATACCTTTGGAAAATTATAAGTACTATTTTTCCCATATATTTTAGGGCTTTGGAATGAGTGGGTTGCGGGCAAATAAGGGATTCGTGGAGAATAGAGCATACAAGAAAAGATTTAGGCATTATAAAGTTAGATCATATAAAGCTAAATTTGCGTTGATATTTGCTATAATATTAATTGTCGTTGCTTTATCTAGCTCTTTGGCTTATTCATCCCTATCCTCCCAAAGCAATGCAAGAGAGAATTTAGATAATAATTACGGGGCAACCGCAGATCATGTTGTTATAAACGAAGTTTATTACGATGTTAAATCCGGATATTCAGAGCCGCAGTGTGAATGGATAGAGCTGTACAATCCCACGAGCAGCGATGTGGACATTTCGGGATGGATGCTCTCCGATGACCCAGTTCCCAATGGACAGAATGAAGGAGTATGGACATTTCCGCAGGGCACCACAATACTCGCAGGAGGTTATATACTCGTTGTGAACGATGCAACTTACAAAGGCCGGTTTAACTCTTTATTTCCAGGTGTAACTCCTGATTTTGACACGAATACAAGCAACTCCATCCCAGATGTGAGCGTAGAGGGTAATTTACAAATGGCTAATACAGGTGATGATGTGCATCTCTTTGATGCTTCTCAAAATGAAATAGACGTGATGTGGTACGGATCTAATAGTGATGAAGGCAACAACAATGCAGCCCCGGATGTACCTGAGGGTCATTCTCTTGCAAGGTACTATAACGCTGAGGATACTGATAATCCCTCTCATGATTTCTATGATGAATCTTCACCCACA
>WAPW01000073.1 GCA_015520565.1 Candidatus Aciduliprofundum sp.
ATGTAACGGGCGTTGGAGATGATTTACAGCTCATAATGACACATCGCAAGGGTGTGGATAGCGAGGAAATTCACAAATTAGCATGGAACACATTTGAAAAGGCAACTGCCGTGGCAAAAGAGTTAAAGCTCTATGGCGCAGGTCAGGACTTGCTAAAGGATGCTTTCAGCGGAAACATAAGAGGAATGGGACCCGGAATAGCAGAAATGGAAATAACGGAGAGGAAGAGCGAGCCAATTGTGGCTTTTATGATGGATAAAACAGAGCCGGGTGCTTTCAATCTTCCCATATACAGAATATTTGCAGATCCTTTCAATACAGCAGGATTGGTTATTGATCCAAGTATGCACGATGGATTCAAGTTTGAAATTTGGGATATAATGGAACACAAGAAGGTTATAATGCACGCTCCAAAAGAGATGTACGATATGCTCGCTTTGATAGGCGCTAAAAGTAGATATGTCATAAAGAGAGTTTATGCCACGGAGAGCAATCCAAAGGTTAAAGGTGAGGTTGTAGCAGTGGTAAGCACTGAGAAGCTCTACCAGATTGCAGGAGAGTACATAGGAAAGGATGACCCCGTGGCATTGGTAAGAGCCCAAAGTGGTTGCCCAGCATTGGGCGAGGTTCTAGAGCCATTCGCGTTTCCACATCTCGTATCAGGATGGATGCGCGGCTCTCACAATGGGCCTTTAATGCCTGTGAGCATAAAGCAGGCGCACTGCACAAGGTTTGATGGGCCACCAAGAGTGGCAGCGCTTGGATTCCAGATTGCCAATGGAAAGCTGGTTGGTCCCGTGGATTTGTTTGACGACCCTGCCTTTGATAGGGCAAGGGAGACAGCTCAATACATAGCCGATTATATGCGCCGCCATGGACCCTTTGAGCCCCATAGATTGCCTCTTGAGGAAATGGAATACACAACATTACCAAAGGTTCTAACAAAGCTCAAGGATAGGTTTGAAAAAATCCAATAACTCTTTTTTTATTTTAGGTTACCCGAAATTGTTTAATTAAGTTTAAATATGGCCTCTACATCCTTCACCTGTGAAATTAAGCGAACTTATGCCTGGAGAAACTGGCGTTGTAACAAAAGTTGCTGGTACAGGAGCCATACATAGAAGGCTCTTAGCTATGGGCATACTTCCAGGCACCGTGATTCGTGTAGCTCGCTTGTCCCCCTTTGGAGATCCAATAGAATATGAAATTAGAGGTGTTTTCATATCATTGAGGAAGAGTGAAGCCGACTATGTTGAAATTGACAGAATTATTCCTCTGCATATGGTTCCTGCTGGAGAGAAGGTCAGAGTTATGATTCTTGACGGGGGTGTGAATTTCATAAGAAATATGGGAAGCATAGGCATTTCTCCGGGAAAAATTATTGAAATATTAAGTCCATGCTGTCCCATGCGAGTTAGAACTGCTCTGGGAGAACATTATGTTGGTAAGGGAGAGGCGTATAGAATTTATGTGAGGTGATTTCTTGCTAATTGCCCTGGCTGGAAATCCAAACACAGGAAAAAGCAGCCTTTTTAATGCCATAACGGGCGCACATCAGCACATTGGAAACTGGCCAGGGGTAACTGTTGAGAAGAAAGAGGGAACCATAACCTTTGAAGGAAAGAAAATAACCATAGTGGATTTGCCCGGCACATACTCCTTAACAGCGTACTCTCTTGAAGAGGTTATAACTAGAAATTTCATCTTGGAGGAGGAGCCAGATGTTGTGGTGGATGTTATTGATGCCACCAATCTTGAGAGAAATTTGTACCTTCTAACAGAATTGATGGAGCTCACAGATAGAATAGTCATCGCTCTCAATATGTTTGATGAGGCAAAGAAAAAGTACAAACTTGATGTAAAGAAGATGAGAGAGCTTCTTGGGTTGCCTGTAATTCCCACAGTGGCCATAAAAGATAAGGGAATTAAAGATCTCTTGCACGCGTGCCTCCATGGGTATTTCAAACCAAAAAAATTGAGCTATCCTGAGGATGTAGAAAATAGAGTTGAAAAGCTGCAAAGAATGATGGAAAATTTGGATTTGAAGAATAAAAGGTGGCACGCAATAAAACTTCTTGAAAATGATAGCGAGGTGCGCAAGAAATTTGCAAATTTAGGAAGAAAAGATATTTTGCACGAGGCAGAGCATTTAAGGCACGAGATTGAGGATATTTACGGGGATGATATTGAAACATTGATAGCCTCGTTCCGCTATTCCTTTGCTCATGGCTTATTTCACGAAGTGGCCGAACCTTTGAATGTTGGAGGAGTTACAATAACAGATATGATTGACCATGTGGTAGCACACAAAATATTCGGTTTACCCATATTCTTGGTAGTTATGTATCTCTCTTTTGAATTCGTATTCGTTGTAGCTGCACCTTTTCAGGATGCAATTGACCTTATTTTTAATGGAAAGACCCTCGCATCTGGACAACACATAAATGGATTGATAGACATCTCATATCACTGGATGGCTTCATTCATGCCAAATTGGGCTTCTTCCTTTATTAATTATGGTATGCTTAGAGGCCTAGCCGCTGTGCTTACCTTTACCCCAATAATAATGTTCCTATTCTTAATTCTCTCAATACTTGAAGATTCTGGCTACCTCGCTAGAGTTGCATTTTTAATGGACAAATTGATGCGTAAAATTGGACTTGAAGGTAGGGGAATAATATCCCTGATGCTTGGATTTGGATGCAATGTACCAGCAGTGATGAGTACAAGGGCCTTAAAAAACGAGAGAGAGAGAGAATTGAGCATTGCGCTAAATCCATTAATTCCCTGTGGCGCAAGAATCCAAGTGTTTGCGTTTATAACTGCCATATTCTTCAAGCATAATCAGGCCCTAGTTATGTGGTCTCTAATCCTTCTTTCCATGGGTGTCGTTGCCCTATTGGGTTATGTTTACAGCAAAACAATTTTCAAAGGCAAGGCAGAGCCCTTTGTTATGGAACTGCCCCCATATAGAGTGCCCTCTCTGAAGGGAATATTCATACACATGTGGGAAAAGAGCGAGGGTTTCCTACGAAAAGCGGGAACTATTATCGTCGGTGCCGCTGGAATAATATGGCTCCTAGCAGCCCTGCCATGGGGCGTGCAATTCGGTGGAGAGAATAGCTATATTGGGCAAATTGCCCATTTTCTTGCCCCAGTGGGTGCTCCATTTGGAATTACACCTGAATCCATAATAGCTCTATTTTTCGGATTCTTCGCAAAGGAAGTTGTGATAGATGTATTCTATGTGCTATATGGAACAAAAGAAGCTTTATTTGCAGCCATGACTCCTCTACAGGCATACTCTTTGCTCCTATTCATCCTATTCTACACACCTTGCGTAGCCACATTGGCAACAATATACAATGAAACGAAGAGCACGAAATTCGTTCTATTTGTAATTCTAGAAGGTTTTGCCTTAGCATTGTTCTTCTCCTTCCTCGCATACACCATCGGCTCATTTCTGGGGGTGGGAGGTTGAAACTTCAAACAAAGGTTCTTCTATCCGTAATTTATTCCTCCATCCTCGCCTCGTTCTCTCTTATCTTGGGAATTTTTGAAATCGCTGGCTCTCTTGGCCTTCACACCAATTTTGCCCCTCCGGATATAATGGGGGGCTTTTCTCTCATAATTGCTTCCTCTTTAATTCTTTATGGTGCTAAAAACACAGTGAAGTTTCTGTACGATGGGCTCTCGTTCTACTTGGTGGGACTTGCACTCCTTATAGCTATTGGGCTTCTAAACATAATAATAGCCCTCGCAGACTTGCTTGATTACTATATCCTTTGCATTGGAGAGAACTGCTCTGGCTATTCAGCCCATATTCGTCCAGAAATATACATTTTCTTCCTAGCTCTTCTAGGCCTATATCCATTCTTCGTCCGCTGGCATTTCAGGAGGAAAGTTCCATGATTAAGGATGTCTTGCGTGGCATTTCTCAAGGTAAAACTTTAGCGCAAATTGCAGAAGAGTTGAATATGGAATATTCCGCCCTTATGGGCATGATTGAGCACCTAATAAAAATGGGATACATAATTGCGGTAGATAGAAAGCCCCAAGAAATAAGTGCTTGCAAAACATGCCCTCTATACAAAGTATGCTCCAAAAACGGGCCAAAAATATACTATTTAACGGAGAAGGGAAAGAGGGCAATAAAATAAATTAATCAAATCCCATTTACCCCTATGCTTGTGGGAATAATAAGCGACACTCATGATAATTTGGATGCTGCAAAAAAAGCTGCTGAGATTTTCAATGATAGAGGAATAAAAACGATTTTCCATCTTGGAGATTTCATAGCACCCTTCACTCTAAAAGTATTCAAGAATTTTGAATTGTATGGGGTTTTTGGAAACAACGATGGGGAGAAGTTCTTAATCAAAAGAATTGCAGAAGATATGAATTTTAAAATTGATTTCGCACCCTTTGAAGTTGAACTCGCTGGCAAATCCTTCTTGCTTCTGCATGGCTTAGGAAGTGTTGAAAGAACAATAAAACTTGGGGATTCATTCGCCGCCTCGCAGAATTATGATTTTGTTCTCTATGGGCACACTCACAAAAGAGATTTAAGAAAAAAGGGAAAAACAATAATAATCAATCCCGGTGAGGCATGCGGCTATTTAACTGGAAAAAGGAGCATTGCAATCTTAGATGTAGAAAATGGAGATGTGGAATTTATTGAATTTTGAGATACTTTAGTACAAAAAATTAAATACATTTAAAGAAATAGGGAAATGCAATGGATGTCCTCTGTTTCCACAGCAGTGAGGAGTATAGAATGAATATTTCGGAGCATTTGAGCGATATGGGTTTTGAGTTTAAATGCTTTGAGCTAAAAGACCACAAGGATATTCTATCCCTTTGGAAAAAATATTCCCCTTCAATAATTCTAACTGAATTAACGGATAAAAACATAAAAATTCTTGATGAGGATATATTCGTTGTGCCCATTATAAAGCATTTAAATAGGGCACTTATGACAAAGTATACAAATAGAGATTTCATAATTCTTGATGAATTGACAAAGAATTTTAGAAAGAGTTTTATGAGCATTCTTTTATCGCATAAGGATAAGAAGAGCGTTGCTAAACTTCTCTCTGCCCAGAGAATTGCAAAGAATTTGATATACGCCTACGATTTTGAATGGGGAAGAACATTCATAGTGCCCATAACTGCCAAGGATTCTCTCTACAAAATCCTTCCAAAAATTTCGGATTGGGGTGTGCGAATATTCATGGCTATAAGGGAAAGAGCAGGAGTGCCTAAAAATTTGAATAAAGCTAAAATTGTTTGGATTACAGATATTGTTGGAAAAGATAGAATTAAACCACACAATTTAACCATTTTGACAGATAGCATAATAAGATTCATTGAAGAGGATGAGAGTGCCTTTATTGTGGTGGATTGCATAGAGTATCTCCTCCTCTACAACGATTTTATAAATGTGCTTCGCAATATTGAACTCATAAATAGCTATGTTATGGAGCATAATGCCATCTTAATTATCATTACTGATAATGAGGCGTATACAACTAAAGAGTATTCTTTATTAAGGAGATATGCAATAGAATGGAAAGGAGTGTGATATTATGATACCCCAAGAGGTCATCGGATTCTTCAAAAATAAGGGCGGGCACTCGTTAATCATCAAGGGCGAGCCGGGTAGTGGTAAAACAACATTCGCACTGGAAATTTTAAATTCTCTCAAGGATGACTTTGAAATCCATTACATATCTTCGCGAGTCGCAGATGATGTTTTATTCCTCCAGTTTCCATGGTTGGAAGATGTGCTAAAGAAAAAAATCAAAAAAGGCAATGGGAAAAAAATAAAGCGTGATGAGCTCAACAAGCTAGAAGGATTAATTGAAGAGGGATTGATGGAGGAAAAAGCCACATTCACCGAGAATGAGGCCATCTTTGAAATAGGCTCAATGATGCCCGAAATTGATGAAATATATGATTTTGTAGAAAGTGTTCATCCCAAAAAGGCCCTTGTATGCGTAGATTCAATTGATGGGCTAAGCGAGAAATACGGTGTTCCTGCGGAAAAATTGCTCTACACCTTACAAAAAGACCTCGTGGAAGAGGGGGTTGCAAACATTGTTTTTGTTCTTGAAAGTTCCGGTTTTGAGAATATAGAGTACTTGGGAGATGGAGTAATAAGCTTGCACCATGAGCCATGGAACTCCAGCTGGAAGAGATACATGTATATTAAGAAGCTCAGGGGCTCTCCAATAAAAAGGTCAAAATACATTTACACATTGGAAGGTGGCCATTTCAATGTCCTTAACTACAATAACTTCTCGCTGGATAGCATAAAAAGCTTAGATCTATCAAACTTAATTTCTTACTTAGAGACCATTAATTCCTCATCCTTGAATTTAATTATCTCTCCTGATTTTCCCGTTGAGTTGATACAGGCGATTATTCTTGCATTCTTGAAAATGAGTAAGGAGGGAGCTTTGATCGTTCCACCAATTTCCTATCCTAGCACAAAGGTAAAAGAGCATGCCTCAAAATTCTTAAATATGGGCATAAAAACGGCTGGATTTAACAAGGAGAAGGCAGATATAATCCTTGAGGGAAGCGATATGCTCATTGAATTATCTCCAGATATCATAAATTATCACATAAAAGAAAGGGCAAGCGTAATAATTAGCGTAGATACTTTGCTAAGCTTATATGGAGAGCTCAGAGATTTACCAAGATTAATTGAGCGTATAAAAAGAAGTCATAGCGTTATTCTTCTAGGATGGGAGAATGTGGTGAATGCGGGCATAGAGAGAACAATAAATCTAGTTATGATGGATAACATCCCCATTATAAATGATTCAAAAAATGCAAAGGCAATAATTCCAAAAATGAGCAAAGATGGCATATCTTTAGAGCTAGTGCCCCTAATGTAAAGGGGTGATTGAAATCGTAGATGAATCCTATGCTTGGAATGTCCTTCATCATCTTTCTGATCCTTATTCCGTTAGGATTTTGAGAGCCACATTACATAGGCCCTTGGATGCTATTACATTGAGCAATACTCTTGGAATTCCAATAGCGGTATGCTATAGAAGATTAAGAGAATTGGAAAGATTAGGATTGATTGAAGCTGTAGGAAGAAAATTAACACAAAAGGGTAAGTGGATTACCCTTTACAAAGCTAGAATTAAGAATGCTACAGTTGTAATGAAAGAAGGAAAATTGTATTTGCGCATATCTTTCCGCTGGGGCCAAGAGGAAGAGTTAGAAGTTGAATAAATTTAGTGATGTGCTATGTGTGCAAACTCGTGCTCATGGAAGTAAAGATGGGTAAAGCCAGAGCCCAAGTAGAATTTTCTGCTCACTATGTAAAGCACAGCCATCGTGGCTAAGAAGATTATTGTGCCAAATACAGCTGCATTCATTCCAAATATGGTAGCCCGATATATATACCATTGAGAGCTAAGAGGATAGAATATCGCTAATTTATCTCCTTCCAATATTGCATCTGAGTATAGATGAGTCATATTTATTCCAAATACCGTGAGAAGAAGAGGCATAAATCTCTTCCTTGTATCATATATGTAATCAAGCAAAATCAATGCAAGGGGCACTTGCCAGAAGAATATGAGATTATGGGTTATATCCTTATTGACTAAATGAGCACCATCAGTTATTGCTTCCATTATTATAGCAAGAACAAGAGCTCTAACGAACTTACCCCTACCCTTTGGAAGAAGCAGAATACCTGCTAAGAATCCTAGAAAGATGTGCCATATTATATTTCCTACGGAAGTTTCCAAGAGGAGCCATGATACATTCATATTTGCCCTTTTGCTATTTTTATTTAAATATTGTAGGATGTAAAAATCACAGGAGATTTTTGTAATTGATTTTCATTTGAGATAATCACACTGCAAAATATATAAAAATAGGATTGATGGCTTAACTATGGAAAATACATCCCTAGACAAAATTGTAAGAATTCTCACAGACAATTATGCAATAAAAATACTAGCTGCTACGAATAAAGAAGAGAAGAGTGCAATCCAGCTTAGCCAAGAGCTTGAAGTGCCCATAGCTGCGTGCTATCGCCGCTTGCACATGCTAGAGAAGGCAGGACTAATTGATGTGTATGAAAAAACAACACCAAAGGGAAAAAAGATGAGATACTACATATCAAAGATAAGGAGAGCACATATAAAGATAGAGGATAACACCCTTGTTGTAGAGCTATTGTTTTCAAATGGAAATAAGAAAAAATACAATGGAAAAATTGTGGCTGGATAAAAATGAATGTACAAGAAACTTTAATATCTGAGAATTTTGCATACTTGATTTCTAAGGATGAAATAATAGCAATAGATGTTAAATCCAATCAGAAAACCAAGAACGATTTAATTATTCTAAAAGCCCTTGCGGACATAAACAAATGGAGAGGGGTAATAATTACCCTTGAAAAACCACATCATTACCTCACCTACCTTCTTGGCATTCAAGGCATATCCCAAAGAAACTTGACTTATATTGATTTGGCATATGCAAAAAAGAAGAAAATAAAGTTTCCCGTGGACATTACGAAGCACAAAGAGCTCATCGGAGGCTTCATAGATGATGATAAAATATCTTTGGATAGCTTTGATTTTATAATGGTTGATAGTATCTCAACTGCAAAAATGTACATGCGAAAAGAGAGTTTAATAGATTTCATTCACTACCTCATTAATGAGGCAATGAAAAACAAGCTCACATTAATACTCCCAATGGACATTTCAAGAGAGAAAGATTTTTTTGAAGAAATTAAAGATTTGACAAAAAGAATAGATTTTGAGGAGGTGTTGAAAAATGCCTATTAGTCGCATTTCATCGGGAATTAAGGGATTGGATGAACTCATTGAAGGAGGCTTCCCTGCTCCTTCTGTAATCCTCGTCTCTGGCTCAGCTGGCTCAGGAAAGACAACTTTTGCATTTCAATTCTTGATGGATGGGGCAAAAAGAGGAGAGAAGGGTTTGTACATTTCCACTCTCAGCGAAAGGACCGAATGGATACTCAGATTTATGTCCAACTACGAGTTCTTTAAGCCGAAATACTTGGAAGATGGGGCAATAATTTACGAGGACATTGGCAAGGATTTAGGAACCTTGGACAATATGAAACTAATAATAAGAATAAACGAGCTCCTAGCGGAGTATGTGCCTCAAAGGATAGTTATAGACCCGATAAATGTTGTCAATAACTTTGTGGATAATTACAGGCAATTTCTATTTGAGCTGGTTACTCTTTTAAAAAACTGGTCGGCGGTGTCAATATTAACAGGGGAAATCAAAGAGGGCGAAAAATACCCTGAAGATGTTGGTTATACAGCAGATGGAATAATATCTCTCCTCATGAAAACAGAGGATAATGTGATTAAGAGGTACATACAAATCTTGAAGATGCGTGGGACGGCTCATAGCATGGCCCTTCATCCTCTTGATATAACTTCAAATGGAATAGAAGTGTTAAAGGCCAGATTCTAATTTCTTCCCTGTTATTCTCTCGTACATCTCTATATACAATTTTGATACTTTTTCTACCATATCTTTAGGCAACGGAGGTATCTCTGGCTCTTCTTTCCCTTCTTCCCTCGCCCTCTTTAACTCTTCATAGTATCCTATGCTACGATAATACTGCCTAACAAATTCCTTGCTTAACTGCACAATCTCTCCCCTTTCATAGGCATCTTTATCCCACCAGCGGTCCTCATCAAGAGTGCCAAATGTATCCACTAAGTAAATTTCCCTTCCTTCTCCCAAGGCAAATTCCTTCTTTCCATCAACATGCAATAATCCCCTCTTTTCAACTTCTTTTGCCATTATTTCATCCACTTTTAGAATTATATCCCTTATCTCCTCTATTTCCTCTTGCCTTAACCCCCCAATATCCCGGGCCTCTTCAAAGCTCACCTTTCTATCGTATGCCTCAAATTTTGTAGTAATCTCAAAATACGGCTCAGGCAATTTTTCCCCATACTTTGGCATGCTCTCAAATCCAAGGAGCTTGTAATCCAATTTTCCACTTTTCAATCTATCATATAAGGAGCCAGCAACATAGTACCTAGTTATGAATTCTAGAGGAATGAGATAATTTTCATCCTCAATCCCTGGAGCGTTTATTATTCTAAATCTCTTAACTCGCATTTTTGAATCTTCGCAGGATAAATAATGATTCTTTATTTCCCCTATTTTCTCAAACCAGAAAGCTGCACTCTTGCAAAGTGTTTCACCCTTTCTTGGGATTTTTGAAGGTATGATCTTGTCAAAAACAGATATGCTGTCTGTGAACAAAAATAGCAATTCATTGTCATTTAATGCATAAACTTCCTTAACCTTTCCCTTCCTTATTAGTTGCATAAAAAGAAATAGGTAAAATGTATAAAAAACTAGCGATTCGCAATCATCTGTATGTAATCGTATAATTGCTTCAGATAATCTTTTATTCCATTTACATCCTTCTCAAGTACCCTAACATCTACCTCTAATTTATTTAATTTCTCCTCTAGCTCTCTTATTCTACTCTCAACATCTTCACTCATTTCAATACCCCCTTAACTTGGTGGCGGTGGTGGAAGTATTACAGGTTTTCTCTCAGGCCCTTTCCATCCTAATGCAAGAATGCCACCAATAAGAAGGAGTATAAAAGGTAGAATTCCCCAAATAGTTATTATTGCTGGTACTACTATTATTGCTGCCACTATAGCTAAAATACCCCCTGAATGAACTTTTTCTGGTTTTCTCATCCAAGCAGCTGCCAGAAATCCAAGAACCGCTCCTATTATACTAATAATTATGCACACTCCCGCACCAATTGCACCCATAGCTACCCCTACTATGCCCGCCAGAGCTATAATTAACCAAAATAAAAGTGCAAACACTGCCCCTATTATAGTAACGATAAAAGCACCTACTGGATACTCTTCCCCCATTCAATCACCAAGTAAATAATAAACTTATAATTATTAAACTTTTCTATGCGCTTTCATAAACTTGCTCAGCAACGATGATGCAAGCCAATAAATCATCCAAAGTATGCAGGAGCTTTGATGGTTTCTCCGCTTTGGATTCGCATAGAATCTTATTGCCTTCAACTTTACAATCTAAAAATTGATAGTTATCAACATTTATACTTTCATATATTGCCTTTGCCATCTTTTCGCTTTCATATTCCAAAATAATTTTTCCCTTTATCCAGTGTAAATTTCCCTTCCCAGACGCTTTGAATACTGCCACTCTTCCTCACCACCTTCAAATTCCCTCAAAGATAAATCAATCATATCCGCATAGAAAAGAACATAAGCTTCCTTAGTCCTTATCCTCTGTGGTACATTATCAACGATGGGGGAGTGGTGAGCGATTATTGCATGCAAAAGCTTCTCCTTTAAATCGCTTGGAAAATCAACAATTTCCCTTATCTTAGATTCAACCACATTGAAACTTAAAACTGTGTGGCCAAGCAATTTCGCTTTGTCTCTCTGCCTTATTGTGGTGTCTATCTCATAAGAATCCACTTTACCCACATCATGCAATAGGGCTGCCGTTATAAGCAACTCTCTATCCAAATTGTAAGTTTTGGCCATGGCATCGCAAATCTTTGTGACATTCAATGTGTGCTCTGCAAGTCCTCCTATATAGGCATAAACCTCATAAGAGGACCACGGTGCCTCTTTAAACCTCTCCAAGAATTCATCCTCAGAGAAAAAGAAATTGAGCAATTGGGAGAGATACTCATTTTCAATTGAATCTACAAATTTTTGTATTTCTTGCATTATTTCATCTATGTTATCCAGGGCAGGCACGAATCTCTCCTTATCAAAATTTTCAATTTTTTTGATATAATCATATTCGGCATCCACCGATATTGTTGGCTGTGTGTCTTTTTGATAAGTGCCGCGAAGCTCAATAACATCCCCCTCGTTTATCTCATTGTACAATCTTTCAGTTAATCTATCATCGTTGCCCCAATATTTAATTATAGCATTCCCTGTCTTATCTCCTGCCTCAATAACAAAGTACTTTCCAAATTTTGCCCTATACTCCCTTATTCCAAACTTCTTGCGCACTGCAAGGTGCAAAACCACATTTTCGCCATCCTCTAACTCACTCAAATATTTCATAGTTTGATATCTTACCGCAGGTATTATAACTTTCGCTATACCTCAATAAGCTCGTCCTTCTGGGCAGAGGTTAGCACTTCGTATCCGTCCTTCTTGACCAGAACATCATCCTCTATACGCACACCGCCAAACCCGGGAATATATATCCCTGGCTCAACAGTTACAACCATCCCTTCTTTGAGAGGCACATCTACTAATCTTGATAAACCAACATGGTCATGAACTGCAAGTCCAACACCATGACCTGTGGAATGAGTCATCCTTCCTTTATACCTTGTAGAATCTATGAACTCATGAACTTTGGCATCTATATCCTTGCCATTCACGCCTTCCTTTATCATCTCAATACCCATCTTTTGCACCTTTAGTACTGTGTAATAAATGTCTCTCTGCATCTCGGATGCTTTTCCAAAAACAAAAGTGCGGGTTATATCAGAATTGTAATGATGATATCTCGCTCCGAAGTCGCAAAGCACGAAATCTCCCTTCTTCAACTTTCTTGCCCCTGCTGTGTAATGGGGCTCTGCGGTATTCTCTCCAAAGGCGGAGATCGTGGTAAAGGCCTCACTTTCCGCTCCCCTATTTAGCATCTCATAAACTATGCGTGCTGCTAACTCGTATTCCCTCATACCCTCATGCAAGAAATTTGGAATGTCATCTGCTACCTCGCTGGCAATTTTTGCAGCTTCTTTCATCAATTTTATCTCTTCGCTGCTTTTTATCTTCCTTGCCTCCATTATTGCGTCTGCAACATTTATGTACTCCCTTTCCCCCAATACTTCCTTCAATTTCTCAAAATCCTTAACCGTTAGAGTTTCAAAATTGAGCCCTATTCTTTTAGCATTACCAACGAGCTCTTTTAACTTCTCATCCCTCTCTTTGCCCGTGCGATATATCTTAACCTTATTTTTCCCCTTTTTAGCACTTGTCTCCTCAAGCAAGGAGGTTAGCACCGTAACTTTATCGGGTTTAACAAGAGCGTAGCTGCCTTCAAATATTCCTCCCTCAACTAGGCCTGTAACATAGAAGAAATTAAGCTCCACAACGGGCTCTCCTCTGTTGAAAAGCAAAATCAGATCCACATCTTCCTTTAAATTTTCAAATATCTTTTCTTGGTGCATAGGTGGGTATCAATTGCATCTATTTACAATTTTTCTTTCTCCAGGGCAAATTGAATTTCTTATAAAAACAAAAAATAGAACCTTAAAAGCAAAGAGAGTATAGAAGAAGAACAACTAATCCAAACAAATGCCCCGAAAATCTTGTTTACACTTATTTTCTATAAGGTGGCCGTTAGAGATATGGATGCATTGCATCTTGGATAATTGCAGTAGGTATGTTTGGAGAAATATATATATGAGGAGTTCCATACATTCCCTTAACCCAAGGAGGAATATGAATGCTCAAGAGAACCAAGATAATCTTGGCAGTGGCTATTCCTATTATCCTTGTAGTAGGTGGTATGGGATGGTATTTATTCGGTTGGTTCAGTCCTCCTACTGTGGAAGTGAGTGATGGATATACACAGGTCAACTTGACTTTGGAGTGTAAACCGGGACATACTGTATCCCCTAATAAGGATATCAGTGCAATCACCTTGATTGATAACGGAACTGGAAGAATGATTTTGACTGTTGACTTTATCTCCTACGGCTTTGCTGGGAGCCCGTCTGCATCCTACGGCTTTTCTGGGCATCTATTTATGAATTTTATGTTGTATGCAAAAGTAAATCTTCCACCATCGCTTAAGCCATCAGGATTTAAGTTTGTGGCAGGGATGCCGGATAATGGCACAGATACTGTGAATTTTGATACAAGTTTTAATTACGGTATTAATGCCACGGCATGGCCAGATGATAAGATTTATCCTGGAGCGTGGGCACCTCATTCTGCGTATACCGGCTTTACTCCGCAGTCTTCAAATTTCATGGTAAAAAGCCATATAAAATACGAGATATATAATCTCACACCTTTAGAATCCCATACCCTTCGCATAAAGGCTGTGCTTTTGGGATATAATAATCCTGTGGTAGCCACCGTGGACCTTGTATTAAAGGGTGTATGGGATGATGGAAAATGAACGAGTTGGAAGAGATAGAAGATAAAATAAAAGAATCTGGAGCGAAGCCAGAGAGGAAGAAGGGGAAAATTGCAATAATTGGCATGTTGTGGTTATTTTAATTATAATTGGTGCCATGCTATACTCCACATTATCTGTTCCACCAGAGAAATACTTTAAAGGAAATGGGGATTTCTTCCCTCCTCAGGTAGACTGGAGCAATATTAGTGATTCGTATGCGTTATATAAAAAAGATTACAATTCGTCCTATTTTCAAATAAACAGAACCATAGGTTCTGTAAATGAAAACGGAATATTCAGCGTAAAAATAGTTGTTAATATAGATTATTTAGACTTGGTAAATAATAAAATTTTAATTGATATTTATGCATGGTTTGATGAAATACAAGAGAAGTACAT
>WAPW01000074.1 GCA_015520565.1 Candidatus Aciduliprofundum sp.
AGAAGATTGTAGAGAACACTGCTTCCTCCAGAAATAGTGCCGGGAAGAAGAATTATCTCATAAATTATATTGTGCTTTGCCCTCAAAAAAGCTCCAAATTCATTAGGATACGAGGATTTTGAAGATTCCATTATCAATTTGAGTACTTCTCTCTTTATCTTCCACACATTATTCACCCTATCAATCTCTCTCTTATCCTCTTTATTGTGGATTTTGTGAACCTTATGAACTCAGCATAATTCTCCGACTTCTCTATTTCCACTACATCTTCTTTGGATATTTTCACACTATACTGGCCATCTAAAACTAAGAGATTTGATTTGCCGTCCTTTAGCTCAATTCTCATTTTACCTGCGGGAAGAACAAAGGACTTTGGATACTTCTTAAATGGTGCTATTGGTGTCAAAACCATACCTTCTAAATTTGGATGCAAAATAGGACCTCCAGCACTAAGAGCGTAAGAGGTAGAGCCAGTGGGAGTGGCTACAATGAGTCCATCTGCTCTGAACTCATCCAACAGCTCATTTTCATAAAATACAGCATAACTCCTAAGCTTTGCAATTTCTGCTGTGTGTATAACCACTTCATTTGTGCAATCGTAGAGCCGCTCACCATTGAGCGTGACCTTTATCTTCATTCTTCTATCCAAGAAATAATCTCCATTCTCAATTTTATTTATAGCGCTATCTATCTCCTCGGGACTTATCTCTGTCAAAAATCCCAAAAGACCCATATTCACTCCCAATATCTTGCCGTGAGCTCTCTGCAAAGCTAAAAGAATTGTTCCATCTCCTCCCACAGTGACAATAACATCCACATCCATATCCTCAATTGGAATACCTTTTATGCCAAGAGCCCTAGCAGTTTCCTCTTCTACCACAGGATTGAGCTTCTCCACGAGCTTCTTTGCGAATTTTATGCATTCTTCTTTCTCAGGATTGGCTATTAATCCATATTTCATTTAAACACCTCTAAAAGCTGTAAGTTTGCGGCTGCTATAACATTCTTTCTCTCCATTCCAAGAATATCCATGTTCAATGGCTTTAATGTCTCATCAACTACAACTCCTCCAGCTTCTCTTACGATTAAATACGCTGCTGCAATATCAACTATTCTTAAGTATCCATTATCTTTGAATTTGTAGATGAACATATCGGCTATGCCCTCTGCAACCATGCACATCTCTAGTGCTGCCGAGCCCAAGGCACGAGTTCTCCTGATTTTTTGAGCAAGTTCAAATGATTGCTTATGCGCCTTCTTGCCTAAATAAATCACATAAAGATTCTTCTTACCATTAACTTTTAACTTTTTTCCATCCTTGTATGCACCTCCACCCTTTATCGCCCAATAATCAACATTTAAAGGAACATTCTTAACAAGTGCATACTCCACATCCTGCAAATTCTTCTTTCCTATGGCAATTGAAACAGCATAAAATGGTATCCCATTCTCAGCATTATATGAGCCATCTAGAGGGTCAACGACTATCGTTCTATCATATCCCCTATCAATAAATCCTGCTTCCTCGGTGAATATATTGTAAGGCATATCCTCCTCTTTAACCATTTGAATTATCCTGTTTTCAGCTCTAACATCAACAAGGGATGATGGTGCACCATAGGCACCCATTTTAACTGTCTTTGCAGATTCCTCGCCGTAATCTTCCAAAACTCCAAGAATCTCTTTTCTTGCTCCATCCGCTAATTTTTTTATATTCTCCAAATCCTCTTTCATCTTCTATGCATGGTGCATCAGATATTTGTGTTTTTCCAAAAATAAGATTAGAAGGTTTTTGGCTTTATCTCCTCAGGCCATTCACCCGTTCTTATGTACTCATCAATTGCCTTAGCAGCTCTCTTTCCATCGCCCATGGCTAAGACAACTGTTGCTTCTCCACGCACTGCATCTCCTCCTGCAAACACTCCACGCATAGTTGTACGATACTTCTCATCCACAACTAATGTGCCCCACTTCGTAGTTTTCAATTCTGGAACTTCCTGATAAAGAATCTTATTAGGCCTCTGTCCTATTGCAAATACCACTGCATCCACTTCCAGCGCAAACTCTGTGCCCGGAATGGGCTCAGGCCTTCTTCTTCCAGATGAATCTGGCTCTCCAAGCTTGTTCATTATGAGCTTTACAACCTTGAGATTGCAGTTCTCATCTCCTATAAACTCCACTGGGCTAACAAGGAACATGAATTTTACACCTTCCTCTTCGGCATGGTGAATCTCCTCTTCTCTTGCAGTCATATACTCTCTCGTTCTTCTGTAAAGAATGTAAACTTCTTCAAAGCCAACACGCAAAGCACTACGGGCAGCATCCATTGCAACATTGCCCGCACCGATAACTGCAAGGCGCTTTCCCACTTTTATAGGTGTGTCGTACTCTGGGAACTTGTATGCCTTCATCAAATTTATCCTTGTAAGAAATTCATTCGCACTGTAAATTCCTTTGCAATTAACCCCGGGCAGATTTAAGAATTTGGGAGTTCCAGCTCCAGTACCTAAAAACACCGCATCGTACTCATCAATAAGCTCTTGCAAAGTAATCGTTTTGCCTATTACCACATTTGTCTCTATTTTAGCACCGATCATCTTAAGGAACTTAACTTCGTAATGCACGATATCCTTTGGCAACCTAAACTCTGGAATACCATAAATTAAAACTCCACCTGGCTCATGGAGAGCTTCATAAACAGTAACATCGTAGCCCATTTTTATTAAATCTGCCGCTGCCGTTAATCCACTTGGTCCAGAGCCAACAATGGCAACTTTCTTTCCATTCTTTGGTGCAATCTTTGTCTCTGCCATTATTCCATGCTCTCTAGCATAATCGGCCACAAATCTTTCTAGCTTACCAATATTTATTTTATCTCCAAGCTTGCCCATAACGCAGTTCATCTCACATTGTTGCTCTTGAGGACAAACTCTTCCCGTTATTCCTGGAAGAGAGTTCGTTTCATGAATTACCTCTAAGGCACCTTTGATATCCTCTTCCAAAATCTTCTTTATAAAGCCGGGAATATTAACATTAACTGGACATCCCTTAATACAGGGTGCATACTCATAGGGGCATTGAAGGCAGCGTGATGCTTCTTCCTTCGCTAATTCAAATGTATAGCCCAATGCAACTTCATTGAAATTGTGAATCCTTGCCTTAGGATCCTGCTCTGGTACTGCAATTCTCTTCTTCTTTATCGGTTTTGCCATTTTAATGCACCCCCTTTACATACCTATCCAATGCAATTCTCTCCTCTTCCTTATACTCCGTTAATCTGCTAAGAAGCTCATCAAAATTAACCTGATGAGCATCAAAATCGGGACCATCCACGCATGCGAATTTTATCTCTCCTCCAACGGTTACACGACAGGCACCGCACATGCCTGTACCATCAACCATTATTGGATTTAAGCTTGCATCCGTTTTTATCCCATACTTCCTTGTTATGTCGGCTATAAGTTTCATCATTATCACAGGTCCCACAGTGAAAACATAATCCGCCTTACCTCCATTTGCAAGGTACTCTTTTAGAACATCCGTGGTAAAGCCCTTGCGTACATAACTACCATCATCCGTTGTGATTAACAATTCATCACTCACTTTTCTGAATTCATCCTCCAAAATGACATACTGCTTGTTTCTAAATCCTATTATGCTCACCACATGGTTCCCTGCCTCTTTTAATGCACGAGTCACAGCATATCCTATTGGAGCACCTACACCACCGCTCACAACTATGGCAGTTCCATAATTCTCAATATGAGTGGGCTTTCCCAGCGGACCCACTATATCCATTATCTTGTCTCCCGGCTCATAGGAGCCAAGCTCGTATGTTGTCTTTCCAACTTCCTGAAAAACGAGCTCAATCGTTCCATCCTCCTTATGCCACTTGAAAAGAGTAAGTGGAATTCTCTCTCCCTTCTCATGCAATCTCAGAACTATAAATTGCCCAGCCCTAGCACTCTTTGCAACCAAAGGTGCTTTTACACGAATCCACTTTATATTTGGAGCCAATACCTTCTTATCTACTATCTCAAACATAGGACATCAAGGGTGAATTACAATTATGGATTTAATAATTTCCTAAAAGAAAAAGAAAAGATTATCCCATCTGGATGGGTTGTTCTCTTAGCTCTCCACGCTCAAATCTGTAGGGATCGTAGAAATCAAAAGGAAGCGTAGTATGACCCTTGGTGATGAGGTCTGCCATTCCTTCTGCAACTGCAGGGGAGAGCATGAATCCATGGCCTGAGAATCCCGCTGCAAGGTAGTAGCCCTCAATTTCCTTTATCTTTCCTATCACTGCATTATGGTCAGGTGTTTCTGCATAGTATCCACCCCACTGCCTTATTATGGAAATGTGCTTCAAAGCGGGTATTATCTTTGTGAAATTCTTTGATACTTCCCTCAAGAACTCGTATGTGGGTGTTAAATCCCATGTGGGTCCATATTTGAGGGCTATGCCTCCTATGAGACCTCCATTCGCCTTCTGAGTAAAATACGCACCCCCATATTTGAAGGATACGATCATTGGTTTTATCTCTCCAAGCTTAAATGGCTCACTCACTATACCCTGATGCTTATAGGGCTCAATTGGGATATTTAACCCCAATTTCTCATTGAAAATCTTGGCCCAAGCATTGGCCGCATTAAGGACTATATCAGCTTTAACTTCTCCCTTTGAAGTTCTCACTCCCTCAACTTGAGAGTCCTTGACAAGAATATCTTTAACCTCCGTGTATTCATTTATCTCTATGCCCATTTTTCTCAATTTTCTTGCCAAGCCATAAACTGCAAGGAATGGATTTGCCTTACCATCCGTTGGATTGAATGTAGCCGCTATGACCTCGCTTATATCCAATGTTGAAACGATTTCCTTCGCCTCTTCTGGAGTTATTAACTTTGATGGTACTCCTAAAGAATTCTGCAATGCTACATTGCGCTTGAAACTCTCAACTTCTTTCTCATCGTAGAGCAAAAATAGATACCCTGTCTTGGCCATCTTAAATTTCGGAAAATCTATCTCATCTCCCAAGGTGGTCCATTTCTCCACAGCCCTCTTCATCATATTTATGTTCGCCTCATCACCAAATTGTTGCCTAATGCCTGTACCACATCTGAATGTTGATCCAGAGCCAATATACCTTTTCTCGTAAATTGCTATGTTTTCCACTCCTCTCTTAGCAAGCTCAAAAGCAGTGTATAATCCAATAATGCCTCCTCCAATTATGGCAATATCAACTTTATTCTTCATCATCATCACCTACCAGAACTCGCATCTGCACGGGTTTTGTAGGTATTCTAGTTGCAGGTATGCCTATCTCATCATAGCTCTTTCCCGTTTTTCTAGCTATTATCGCAGCTACAAGGGGAATGCAAGTTCTACCTTGACAGGGACCCATACCCACATGGGTCAATCTCTTAATCATCTCAATATCTGTTATGCCCTGATCTATCAATTCCTCAATGTCCTTTTGCGTTACATCGTTACACCTACAAATTATAACCTTGCTCTTATCAACCATTTAAACCACCACCTTTATAGCACGGACTTCCCATGCAAGCTCCTTGGGCATCTCCACAGTTACCACCGCTGTATCTCCAATGCTCTTTTCCCTGGGAATAACAAGGACAACTTTGCCCTTTCCAACTTCCTCTCCTTTACGATTTAGGAGTATAACTTCATCTCCCCTCTTTGGTATTGGAAGTAATTCGTGGGGCATTGTAACACGGGCCTTATCATCCTTGTACTGAACCATGAAGAATGCCAATCCCGGGCAAATTTGAACACATAGGGAGCAACCAATACATTTATCATAATTCACTTCAGGTGGGTCATTGGGATTATCCATCTTTATTGCATTAACTGGACAAATTTCTTTGCAAGGAGTGCATGGTATCCTCTGGGGGCATTCAGGTACAGCAACAGGATGCTTGCTTTGCAATCTCTCCTCGCTTGGCAACTTGATTTTTTCCTTTAACTCTTCTAGAGTTAAATAACCTCTTTC
>WAPW01000075.1 GCA_015520565.1 Candidatus Aciduliprofundum sp.
AAAGAAACGGGGATAAGGACGATAGCTGCGGATGATGGTATGGTTGTGGAAATAGATAAGGAGATAGAGATTATTTAGACCTCCTCTCTCTAAAGTACCTATCTTCTTCCAAGAGCTCTTCCATCAAATCGCTTATCTTCCATTTTAGAGATGTTGGGGTAGAGGTTGCGAATATGATGTGCCTTCCTATCTCTTTTCTTATCTCGCTTATGAGGTTGCTCAAATTCTCCTTTGGTACATTGTGCAAGATTACCATTCTTTGCTCTCCCAATACCTGATAATTTTCCGAGCTCTTTTCTTCTTTTATTATCTCTTCCAGCACTCTATCCTCCATATCTGCTGATATGGGTATTATCTCTGGGTACTTTTCTTTCAATCTCTTAACCTCATCTTCTGGAAAGCCAATTAATAGCAGCATTTATCTCACCCTCTCCTTTGCCGCGACTATTGCCCTATGGGCATCTTCCAAGAACTCCCTTAAATCTAGATCTTCAAGGGTATTTGTCATAGGTACTCCATACTCTTCATGCCAGCCCCTTAGCTTGTAGAAATACCTTCTTGCTTCCAAGAAATCCTCGTAGTTGATAAAGGCAGCATTACCCTTTGCAGGGCCATCTTCCTCCTTCTCCCACCATCTCGGTGGGATGGTATCTTCCTCCTGTGGATTCAATGAGCCAAGTACATTGTATATTCTCGCTATGGTTTCTATTCTTGCTCCTAAAATATCAAGGGTATCTGCATTCTCTCCTGTGATTGCTTTATAAAATTTCTTCAAATCTTCTAGTTTGTAAGGCAGGAATTTGCACACCCCCAAGGAATCAAATAAGGCATCTTTGTCCCTACTCTCTATCAATGAAGGAACGAGATCCTTTGCATGGCCATCATTTGGCAAAGAATGTGGATGGGGCCAGCCACGCAGATGGGATGCCCCAATATCTGCGGTAGCATAGCTGAGAGCGTAAGTTCTCAATCCCCTTGGATCCCAAGCTGGAGATTCTAAGCCCTTAACTTGAACTGCAAATTCAGCGCCTCTTCCTAAAATTTCACTTGCCCTTTTCACTCCTTCCGCCAAAATTGCTCCTATTCCTCTCCTCTCTGCCATCATTCTCAAGAGCTTTTCCTCTGCATTTGCATCACCAAATCCGCTTATTTCAAAGCCGATTTCATCTTTGTTGAGCAATCCTTTTTCAACCATCTCAAAGAGCCAGCCAATGATCTCTCCTGCTGCTATGGAGTCCATGCCTAAATCGTTGGTGAGGTGTATGAAGTATGCCACTGCTGAAAAATCAAAAACTCCTGTGCAAGCACCTAACATAGCAATGCTCTCATATTCAGGCTTTACAAAGAATTCCTTGCCTCTGTATTTTACCTTCACATACCTTGCGCACTTAACGGGGCAAGATTTGCCATGGATATATTCCTCTGGCTCAACCTCATACTTCTTTATTTCCTCTCCACTCAATTTCATTGCAAGCTCCTTTGGAATGTAGGGCTTTTGGAAATTGTAGGATGGTGACATACCGCTGAAAGATGATGATATTAAGCCATTTGTAGTGCCATATTCCCTTATATCCTTTAATCTCTCAGATTTGGCATATTCCTCGTAATACTTTTCCTTCATTTTATCCAATTCTTTCTTATCTGCGATGTTTATGGATGGCTGAGATCCTCTTACCACGACAGCCTTTAATTTCTTGCTTCCCATAACTGCTCCCAAGCCACCTCGACCTGCAGAGCGCTCTTTATCAAACATTATATTTGCAAATCTAACAAGATTCTCCCCCGCTGGGCCAATTACCGCGATGGCTGCATCTGGGTACTTTTTCCATAGAATATCCGATGTTTCATATACCCCTTTTCCCCAGAGCTCTGAGGCATCTTCAATTTTAATTTTATCCTTCTCCACCACTATATACACTGGCTTATCGCTCTTTCCCTCAATTATAAGCATGTCAAATCCTGCTTTTTTGAGCATAGGTCCAAATCTGTCTCCTGCGTAGCTATCGTTTATGAGCCCGCTCTCGGGGGATAGAGCTATGACTGCAACCTTGCTACTTCCCGGTATTAGCCCGCTGAATGCTCCCGGAGCGAATATGAGCTTGTTTGCACTACTCAATGGCTTTGTGCCTGGGGGCACTTCCTTGTATATGAAATAATAACCAAGCCCTTTTCCACCAACGAATTTTTTGAGAATTCCTTCCCTTATGCCTTCGTATTCAATTTTTCCATCTCTCAAATTAACCCTACCAATCTTATTGTTATAACCCATCATTTTGCATCCCGAAGCATTTAATGTGATATTGATTAAAAAGATTTCTCTCTAAGCGCTTCAATCCCCTTTTTCAAGCAAGAAATAGAAAATGTAAATGGCTTGCAGGATTTTATGAACTTGCAATACTCCTCTCCGAACAATTCTAAAGTTTCTCTCTCTTCAATCGCCATAATGAAGTATAAAGCTCCAAGGGAAATCCAGCCTGCATAGAGAATTGCGATGAGTTTGAGAGTGAGAAGAGATATACCAATTCCGAAGAATATAGAGCCAAATTGGGCTGGATGTCTCATACAGGAGTATATCCCTATTTTCACCAATCTATCCGGTTTCTTTATTCCTCTTTTTATCTCCATATGCCCGTATTTTTTCAAAGTTCTTCCCGCTATAGCATTTAGAAGCAATCCATATATCATAAATGCAATTCCAAGAGGGAGCAAAATGTAAGGCAAGAGCCAATGCTCCACTAATCTTGGAGAAAAGTATCCTACTGCTATTATTGATACCCAAGAGATACCCCAGAATGCAAATTTCCAAGCAAAGCCCATAGGGAATGATATGAATGGATGGTAAATAATTTATCGCTTAATCCTTAAATACAATCTTTGCATAGATGCAAGTATGGAGTACAAAATTATTGCTGAAACTTACAGCAAGATAGAATCCACCACGAAGAGATTAGAGATGACGGATTATCTTGTTGAGCTCTTCCACAATACTCCTGAGGATGTTATAGACAAGGTTATTTATCTCACACAGGGCAAGCTTTATCCGGATTATATGGGCATTGAACTCGGCCTAGCGGAGAAATTGGCAATGAGAGGCATAACAAAAGCAACTGGAATAAAGGAGAAAACCCTCAGCGAGATGCTAAAAAAATACGGGGATTTGGGAAGTGTGGCTGAGGAGGCCATAAAGAAGAAGAGGCAGATGACCCTATTCTCCTTTGAGGAAGAGAAGAGTTTGACAGTGGAGAAAGTTTATGAGAACTTTGAGAAAATTGCCAAAGCGGAGGGAGAGGGCTCACAAGATAGGAAAATTCAGCTTCTTGCAGAATTATTGAATTTGGCAGAGCCATTGGAGGCGAAGTACATAGTGCGCACAGTTGAGGGCAAGTTGAGATTAGGCATTGCAGATATGACCATTCTTGATGCTCTTTCAATAGCGTATGGAGGAACAAAGGAGTTGAGAAGCCTTGTGGAAAGGGCTTATAATATTCATCCAGACCTCGGCTATATTGCAAAGAAACTAGCTAAGGAGGGAATTGAAGGTGTAAAGAGCATAAAGATTGAGCTTGGAATACCCATAAGGGCTATGCTTGCAGAGAGATTACCCTCTTTAGAGGATATTCTTGCAAAGATGGGAGGTAGGGCAGCTTTTGAATACAAGTATGATGGTATGCGCATACAGGGTCATGTGGGAAAGGACAGAACTTGGCTCTATTCTCGCAGATTGGAAAATCTGACATCACAATTTCCAGATGTTGTAGAAGCTTTGAAAGAAGCGTTTCAGGGAGAGGAAGGCATATTTGACGGTGAGGCAGTTCCTGTGGATATTAACACGGGAGAATTGCTGCCGTTCCAAGTTGTATCTCATAGGAGGGGAAGAAAGTATGAAATTGAGAAGGCCATTGAAGATTATCCCGTAGTACTCTTCCTCTTTGATGTAATTTACCTCAATGGTGAGGACTTAACACCAAAGCCCTATCCTGAGAGAAGAAAGATTTTAGAGAAGGTTATAAAGCCAACGGATAGGGTGAAATTTGCCCATAGAATTGTTTCCTCAGATATTGGCGAGATTAAAGAGTTCTTCAACAAGGCCATAGAGGATGGTTGCGAAGGACTTGTAGCTAAGAGTATCGGCGAGGAAAGCATTTATCGTGCTGGAGCTAGAGAATTTTTGTGGATTAAGTACAAGAGAGATTACAAGGTTGAAATGGGAGATACAGTGGATTTGGTAGTAGTGGGTGCATTTGCAGGAAAAGGAAAGAGAAAGGGAACATACGGGGCCTTGCTTATGGCAGCTTACAATCCAGAGAAGGATAGGTTTGAAACTGTGTGCAAGCTTGGGAGTGGATTTACAGACGAGCAGCTTGCTTATCTACCTCGCAAGTTTGAAGAGCTCAAAATTGAAAATAAGCATCCTCGCGTTTGGAGTGAGATGGAAGCCGATTATTGGTTCGTGCCTAAGGTTGTGCTTGAGGTTATAGGTGCTGAAATAACTCTAAGCCCTACTCATACCTGTGCTCGCGATGTTATTGAGAAGGGAGCAGGATTAGCCATAAGATTTCCAAGATTCACAGGAAGGTGGAGGGATGATAAGAGCCCTGAGGAAGCTACTACAACAAAAGAGTTAATAGAGATGTACAGAAATCAAATAAAGAAAATAGGATAATTACTTCATCTCTTTGTAATGAAAGATTATGGTTGCGAGTATTGCAGATACCACAAAGTACCCTATCATAACTGTTATGCTCTCGGATAAAGATGGGTTGAATATGGTTATATTAAATCCTGGGCCTAGATTTATTACTTGCTTAGTTGGGTAATCTCCTATGTAATTTCCTTGGAATACTAGGGTAAGAATAGATGCACTATGATTTATTGAGAACCATGGTGGATATCCAATGAACATTGACATGCTATCTACAACAGGAAGCACTAAGAAATACAAGATTGATACAATTACTATGGCTACGGTGCCATTGTTTAGCAAAGATGAGAATAGATAGGTTAAGGCGAGAAGGCTTAGAAGGAATAAAAATGATAGGCCAAAGGAATACCATATTGATACTGGAAGAGTGTTGTAATAGTAGTAAACATTAAGAATTACGAAGGTCCAGTAAATTAAAATTACCAAGGTTGATGCTAAGAAAGATGCAAAATACTTACCCCAAAGGACAGATTCTCTTTTTATAGGATTTGGCAGTAAGAAGTATCCTGTCTTATTCTGATATTCTCCCGCTATGGCATCTCCACCGAAGAACAAACTTGCAAGGGCCACAAGATAGGACAGAGGAGATACCCAGTTCTTTGCAAACATTTTTACATCCATATAAGATGTGTTTACATAGAAGTGTATAGAGAGTATGTAAGCAATGCCTATACCAACGGTGATGAGAACTAGAGTTAGCAATCTTTTAGAGCGAATGTAATTTTTAAATTGATACTTGGAAATTATAGAAAGCTGTGCCAAATCATTCATTTTTATCTCCCCCTATGAGTTTTAAATACGCTTTTTCTAGAGCCAATGTCTCATTTTTATAGCTTATGACCTTGTAACCCTTGGCTATTATTGAACTTAATATTTCATATTGTTCCTTGGCATTGCCTGAAAATTCAATTCTGAGTTTGTAAGGATTAATTTTAATTATGTCTTTTACATATTTTATCTCTTTTAAATCATCTATATTATCTACCTCTTCTAAAAGTTCCACTATGACTGAATGCGAGATGAACATGGAAGACACCCTCTCAATAGAAGTATGTAGAATGAGCTTACCCTTGTCAATCATAGCAACCTCATCGCATACCTCCGTTATTTCTGGAAGAAGATGTGAGGACATAAATATGAGTTTTCCATCTTTTTTTAAGTTTTTAATTATATTTCTTATTTCAGCCATGCCTTGAGGGTCCATCCCACTCGTTGGCTCATCAAGGATAAGTATTGAGGGATTAGTCACTAGGGCTACAGCCATGGCTAATCTCTGCTTCATGCCCTTAGAGAATTTTCCAACCTTGGCGTGCCTCCATTGGTATAGTTTTGTTTCTTTTAAAGCATTCTTTATGTTCTTTCTGGAAGCTCCCCTTATATCACACATCATTGATAATATTTCAATTGGAGTGAGATACGGATAGAAATTGGGAGTTTCAATCAATGTTCCTACATCCTTTAGGGCATTTTTAACATCTTTTTGAACAGAGTATCCATTTATAATAACCTCTCCAGATGTTGGACGGAGAAGGTTTGTAAATAGCTTTAATGTAGTCGTTTTTCCAGCCCCATTTGGGCCAAGCAATCCTAGGCATTTCCCCCCCTCTGCTTTTAAATTTAAATTTTTTATAGCGTAGAAATTTCCGTATTTTTTGCTTAAATTTATTGCTTCAATGTACATTTTCCTTACCTCTTTGCATTAGGAGCCAAGCTCCCACTCCTGCTAGTATTACTCCCACCAAGCATACACCTCCACTACTTAAAACTTGAATACCTATCGAGGTCAATGAGTTTTCTGATTTTAAGCTGTATGCTACCACGGTAGCATTTGAATCTAGATTCTTTATGCTAAGTACATAAGTTCCGTTTAGATATCCAATTCTTTTAGCTAAGTGGCTAGATACATTTCCCTCTGCAATCACTTGAGTTTCATTGCTTAATGTATAATGTATCTCTCTGGCTGTATTAAGCATAAGAGTGTAGTTTCCAGCTTTGAGCTCATATGTTATATTTTTTTGCGAATTTCCGGGGATTTCAACTGATTGAAGCTTGATAGTTGATACGCTAACCGCATATATTGCTATGGATGCAACAATGAGTACTATTCCTACAATCAATACGCCTTTTTTCTTTTCCATACCTTATCACCTCTATTATGCTCTTTTCTCCATCTGTATATTATGTATCCTATGGGCACAAATGCTGCTATGAATGTTAAAACGATGAAGTAAGTTGTAGCAAAGTATCCATGCATTCCTGTGGAAGTGTTATAGAAGTAAATCCATAAAAAGGTTGCCATGAGGATTAAGAACACTATATTCAAGCTCAATATTGTTCCTTTAAATGCGGTATCACTTCCTATTTTCATAACCCCAGAATGAAGGGCCACAGGATACTTCTTTCCAGCATAGATTATGAAGTATAGCACTGCAAGATATGAAGCGGAGAAAATGAGATAAGTGGTATAAAAATCATTTTTACTTGACCAGCCATTTGGATTCCCAGCTGCATCAAAATGTACTGCCAATTTAGTGGGCAATGAGGGATAAGCTATGAGCATCATAAGGAGAAGAATTAGGAAAAGAATAACTCCAAGGTATTTCCACACGAATGTAGTTTCCAAGGGTTTAATTGGCTTAATAGGCCCTTTTACTTCAACCCTCTCCTCCTCAAGGTTATGGGATGCATAGATTATCCCAGCTATCGAAATTATGACGAGCGGAACTATCAGGGCTACTATGTAGTATACAAGATTGTCCAAGAATATGAATGGGAAGAGAGATAATGAGTGGAGAGTCATAAGAATTCCTGCAAATCTGTTTGTTTTATTCCACACATTTCTGCTTGAGAATGAGTATCCTATGCGAAATCCAAAGTAGGGATTTGGTCCTATTTTAGGTGCTAAAAATAGCACAAGGAGCGCGGATATCAAGTATATTACATTGATTATCAAGAGTAATGCAATTAATCCATTCATTCTTTCACCTCCAAAATATTTTTTGCAAGAATTTCAAGCTCTCTATAATCTTCCATCAGTTCCTTCAAAAGTTTCTTTCCTTCGTCTGTGAGAGCATAGTATTTTCTTGGGACTCCAGAGCCAGTTGTGGCCCAAAAACTCCTCAAAATTTTATGCCTATCCAGATAGCGCAAAACGGGATAAACGGTTGCATCCTTCATTTTTATCTTTCCATTGCTCTTTTTTTCTATGTATTTTATTATCTCATATCCATAGGTCTCGCCTAGAGCATCCACACTCTTTAGTATGAACAATGTGTATAGGCCAGAACGAAGCTCCCTGTTTACCTTCTCCCTTATTCCCATGCTCTCACCTATACCTAACAGCGTTATATATGTAATCCTGTTATATGAATTTTTCCCTTTGAGTTGCATAAAATCTCAGAGTAGAAGGTGTTTTATATGTTGTTTCCATTGCCCATACAATAATTTCAATGGTGGAAAAAATGAGTAAGTATGATGCCAAGGCAATTCAAATTTTGGAAGATGCTCAGGCTGTTCGTAAGAGACCTGGCATGTATATAGGGAGCACAGATGAGCGTGGCTTGCACCATTTGATTTATGAAGTGGTGGATAACAGTATTGACGAGGCCCTAGCTGGCTATTGCTCACATATAAGCGTCATAATCCATAAAGATGGGAGTGTGAGTGTTGAGGATGATGGTCGCGGCATACCTGTGGATATACATCCAGAGAAGGGAAAGAGTGCCCTTGAAGTAGTTATGACCGTTTTACACGCTGGAGCTAAATTTGATAAAAAGGCATATCGCATAACTGGAGGGTTGCATGGAGTGGGTATTCATGTTGTGAATTTCTTATCCGAGTGGTTAAAGGCGTACATAAAGAGGGATGGAAAAATATATTTTCAGTGGTATGAGAGGGGAAAACCCCAGTGTGATGTTCATGTTGTGGGCAAGATAGAAAATGGAAATTTTGTGTGGATGGAAGATGGGCATGATGAGAAATTCAAATATCCGCGTGGAACATACATAAGATTCAAACCAGACCTAGAGATATTTGAAACTACAGAATTCAAGTACAATATTGTGAAGAAGAAATTGAGAGATTTAGCCTTCCTCAATAGGGGTATTGAGATAACCTTGGAGGATGAGAGAACAGGGAAGAAAGAGGTCTTCAAGTATGATGGGGGAATAGTTGAGTTTGTAAAATTCTTAAATGAGGGCTATAATCCTATCCATAGGGATGTTGTTTATGGCAAGGATGAGCAGGATGGCATAATAGTTGAATTTGCCCTGCAGTACAATGATAGTACATCTGAAAATCTATTGGCTTTCGTTAATACCATTCATACTGTGGAAGGGGGAACCCATGTATCAGGATTCAGAAGTGCTTTAACAAAGGCGATTAACGATTTTGCAAAGAGCAGAAATATGCTCAAGGGTGTGGATTCATTGCAGGGAGAGGATGTGCGCGAGGGCCTAACAGCAGTGTTGCATGTTAAGCATCCAAATCCTCAGTTTGAAGGTCAAACCAAGGCAAAGTTGGGAAATAGTGAAGTAAAGGGAATTGTATTTTCAATAGTGAATAAGATTTTAAGCACTTATTTTGAAGAGCATCCCGATGTGGCTACGAACATTGTATCAAAGGCAATTGCTGCAGCGAGGGCTAGGATAGCCGCTAGGAAAGCTAGGGAATTAGCTAGAAGAAAGGGCTATTTGGAATCCCTTGACCTTCCTGGAAAGCTTGCAGATTGCACAGAAGAAAATCCTGAAAAGGCAGAATTGTTCATAGTTGAAGGCGATTCCGCAGGTGGCTCTGCAAAACAGGCGAGGGATAGACATTTCCAAGCCATACTTCCATTGAGAGGCAAAATATTGAATGTGGAGAAAGCTAGGATTGATAAAGTTTTCAAAAATAATGAAATTCGCGCTTTAATATCTGCCATAGGCACTGGTGTGCGTGAGGATTTTGATTATTCTAAATTGAGGTATGGAAAGATAATCATAATGACAGATGCGGATGTTGATGGTGCCCATATTCGCACCCTTCTTTTAACATTCTTCTATCGTTATATGCCCGAATTGATTGAGAAGGGCCATATTTACATTGCTCAGGCACCCCTTTACAGGATTCAGAAGGGTAAGGATATTTACTATGTGTACAGCGATGAAGAGAAGGATGAAAAGCTAAAAGAATTGGGAAATGCATCTGTGCAAAGATTCAAAGGTCTTGGCGAGATGAATCCTCAGCAGCTTTGGGATACAACGATGAATCCAGAGACGAGGAGATTGATAAGGGTTAATATTGAAGATGCTGCCGAAGCGGATAGATTATTCTCAATTCTCATGGGTGAGCAGGTTGAGCCTCGCAGGGAATTTATAATTCAGCATGCCAAAGAAGTAATGAATATTGACATATGAGGTGAAATTATGAAGATTCAAGAGAGAGCAATTGATGAAGAGATGAAGAATTCTTATATGGACTATGCGATGAGTGTAATAGTATCTCGTGCTTTGCCAGATGTTAGGGATGGATTAAAGCCTGTGCATCGCAGGATTCTATATGGAATGTACGAGCTTGGATTGCATTATAATAAGCCGTACAAGAAGAGCGCTAGGATTGTGGGAGAGGTAATGGGTAAGTACCATCCCCACGGAGATCAGGCCATATACAACACTCTTGCTAGGATGGCTCAGGATTTCTCAATGCGCTATCCCCTTGTAGATGGCCAAGGAAATTTTGGGAGCATTGATGGAGATTCTCCTGCAGCCATGCGATACACAGAAGCTCGGCTCGCAAAGATTGCAGAAGAGATGCTGAAGGATATAGATATGGAAACTGTTGATTTCATGCCCAATTTTGATGGGACTTTGAAAGAGCCAGTGGTGCTACCTGCAAGAATACCAAATCTTTTGATAAATGGCTCCTCTGGCATTGCTGTTGGAATGGCTACAAATATGCCCCCCCATAATCTTTCTGAGATAGTTGATGCCTTGATTTACCTTATAGATCATCCTGAGGCGGATGTGGATGAACTCTTAAAATTCGTAAAAGGTCCTGATTTTCCGACCGGGGGTACGATAATCGGTTATCAAGGTCTCGTGGATGCCTACCGTACCGGAAAGGGAAAGATAAAGGTTCGTGCTAAATACGAAGTAAAGGAGGATAGGATAATAATAAAAGAAATCCCATACGAGGTGAATAAAAGTGTGCTTTTAAAGAAGATTGCCTCATTGGTTAGGGAGGACAAGCTGCGGGGCATATCCGATTTGAAGGATGAAAGTGATAGGGAAGGAATAAGAATTGTTATAAAAGTGAAGAGGGATATGAATCCTGAGATTGTAATAAACCAACTTCTTGAGCATACCGATTTGGAGGTTACCTATGGGATAATAAATTTGGTTCTAGTGGATGGTGTGCCAAAGATTCTAAATTTAAAGGAGCTAATGAGTGAGTATTTAAAGCACAGAATGGATGTCCTTGTTCGCAAATTGAATTATCAGCTCAGGAAGGCTAAGGAGAGGAAGCACATTGTTGAAGGCCTCGTCAAGGCACTTGGTATGATAGACGAGGTCATAGCAACCATAAAAGCGTCTAAGGATGTAAAAGAAGCAACTAAAAATCTCATTTCCCTCGGATTTTCAGAGCTTCAAGCTAAGGCAATTCTGGATATGCGTCTTCAAAAATTAACCTCTATGGAGATTGATGCACTAATTGAAGAGAACAAAAAATTGGAGGAGGATATTGAGAATATGGAATCTCTCCTTGCAAGCGAGGAAAAGAGATACGGAGTTATCAAAGGGGAGCTTTTAGAGATAAAGAATTTATATGGAGATAAGAGAAGAACGGATATTTACAAGGGTGCAGTTGAGCGCAGGGACATAGAGGATTTAATACCAAATGAGGAAGCGGTTATAATTCTAACTGAAAAGGGATACATAAGGAGATTGAAAGTTGATGAGTACAGGGCTCAAGGACGCGGCGGTAAGGGAGTTATGATAAATTATGGCGAGGGGGATTTACCCAGAGATATTATAACTGCAAATCTACACGATTACCTAATGTTTTTCACGAAGAATGGCCGAGTTTATTGGCTTAAGGCGTACGAGGTGCCGGAAGGAACTAGGAGAAGTAGAGGAAGAGCGCTGATAAACATCATACCAAAACTTGGAAGTGATGTAATTCGCATGCTCTCCCTCAATGATTTCTCAGGATATCTGTTTTTCATAACGAAGAAGGGGATAGTGAAGAGAACAGCTTTGGAGGAATTTTCAAACCCAAGAAGCACAGGAATAAGGGCAATAATATTTGATGAGGATGATGAGTTAGTTGATGTGAAAATTACCCATGGCGGAGAGGATATATTCCTATTTACGAAGTATGGAAAGGCAATAAGATTCAGCGAAGATGATGTTCGTGTAATGGGCAGAGTAGCTAGGGGTGTTATAGGCATAAAATTGCAGGATGGGGATGAGGTCATCTCTTCTGCCG
>WAPW01000076.1 GCA_015520565.1 Candidatus Aciduliprofundum sp.
TACACTTGTTGGGCATTGAAAATTCTTCGTTCTATTCTGCTTCTCCTTGCACACCAATCCGTTTTGGTGGAGCTCGCTTATCTTGCTATAAATAATAAATATTTATAAGGGAACTCCCCAGAATTTTGTTGAAATGCGAGAAGATTTAGTTTTATCTGCATTCTTTGCAATGTCCATCTCCCTACTAAACTTTGGGCATTAAAACTTCCCTGAAATACAATAAAGAGAATATAAACATATGTAAATTCATATTTTTTCAAGCAACTCAATCAGTTTTTCTTTTGAGATATTGTTCCATACAGATACTTTAGACAGGATATCATTGAGAGTTCCCTTTGCTATTTCATTATGTCTTGGCACAGTTATGTTGTGCTCTCCTGCTTCTGTTATTTTTCTTAATCGCACATGGCTTCCCTTCTGCCTAACTATTTCGTATCCTAATTTAAGAAGCAATTTTATTAGCTGGTCTCCGCTAACTACCGGCAGCTTTGGCAAAAGAATGCACCTCAAGCTCAGATATGGAGATTATTTTCACATCTTCACCGCTTTCAAGAGCCTCATCAAAGTGCACTTCCACGGCCTCTTTAATATTCTCCATAAGCTCGTCCAATGTCTTGCCCTGTGTGAATATATCCACACCTATTCCACGGGCACACCAGTATTCTCCATCATTGTATATTTCAAACTTAACGAGCAACATAGGCACCGCATATACATGGGGTTGTGTGGTATTTAATTTTATCGGTGAGTGGAGTATGTTGCAATTCTTCAAAGGTGATAAAGAAAGAAGGTGAGTTTAGATGGGAAAGATAAACTTGTTCTATGCGATATCCAACTTTCTCCTAAGTTCCCTTTTGGATTATTGGTGGAGCATTGTGATAGCCCTAGTGATAATTACAGCTTTGATTATTGCAGTACATCGGAGTAGAAAGGAATAGAAAAATCATAGCCAAATTTACTAAATTTCCAATAGATATGGTAAAAAGATTATGCTAATTGTAATACCACAATTTGTAGATAGGGAAAGAGAGCTTAAATATCTTAGGAAGCTCTACGAAAAGAGGGAATTTTCTCTCGTAGTGATTTATGGGAGGAGGAGATTAGGAAAAACTGCGTTAATTAAAGAATTTTTAAAGGGAAAAAGGGATGCTATGTTCTGCTAACAAATGAGAGCGTGAGGGAGAATATAAAGTATGTAAAAGAGTGCTTCGCAGAATCTATAGGAAAGGAGTATTACAAGAAACTGGATGTGGACAATTTCTACGATCTTTTCAGGTATGTAGAATTTGGAGATGAGAAGTTTGTGATGGTTCTTGATGAGTTCCCGTACCTTCTTGAGATAAGTAGGGGCCTTCTCTTCAAAGCCTCCTAATGCTTATGCATACAGCCTTGAAGATATAGAGAAACTTCTGAGAAATTAGAGCTAGGAGGTAATTCCAACTCTGGGCAATTCCAGCAGGTAGTTGGAAAAAGGTTAAAATTTTCTAACCCCTCATTTAATTATGATACTCACGGTATCATACTAATGGTATTATGCCATGTAAGCTTTATTGGGTTTTGAATTAACACAAACCATTAAATAATCATCCCTTTAACAACACCTATCCATTTTGCATATGAATTATACCTTACTTACACCTATAAACCTAGTTCATTACATCGGTACATAACTCTATCATTATATTTCATGTTTTTAATACTTTATGCAATAGAATAGACGGATATAAAAAATTTAAATACGAAAAACGCAATAATGTATGCGAAAGGTGATTGCATGGTGAACCTAAAATGCGATCTGATGAACAGATGGAAAGGTATGGATAAAATCCTGCCACAGGTAGATGATTTAGATTTATCAATTCTCTGTGCTCTGAAAGAGAATGCAAGAATATCAAATTCGGAACTGGCAAAGATTCTTAATGTCAGCGAAACAACGATAAGAAGGAGAATTAAAAATATGGAAGAAAAAGGGATTATAAGGGGCTATACCGCATTAATAAACTTTTATGTTATTGAGAATAGTATAAAAGCATTTATCTACCTTAAAGTGGATAAAAGGAATCTTGGTGATGTTGTAAAGGCTCTTATGAATGAGAGAAGAGTGGTAACTCTTTACAGAATTCTTGGTGATTATGATCTTCTCTGTGAGGGCCTATTTTTGAGTATGAAAGAATTGCAAGAATTTGTGGATAAGAATCTCAAAATTCCAGGAATTATTTCTACGGTTACCCATATTGTTTCAAAAGCATATATCCCTTGTGAATGGATAGGAATATAATTTTAAGGATAGAGATGCTTTTTTTAACTTTTTTAACGATTTTCGTCATATTAAAACGAAAAAAATATATATGATTAACACAATTACCAATTGGTGATATAATGAAAGCATTTATAGTAACGACTATAGACGCTTATTTGATATATCTCGTCCTAACAGCAGGAAGCGGTAATTTTCTGTACTTCTGGTCACCAGCAGAAATGATTATGGGAGTTTTCCTTGCAATAATAGTAGGTGCAGTTTCTAGAAATTATTTATGCAGATCCCGCAATTATAGAATGCTAAATCCAGTGAGATGGTTTAAATTTCTTGTTTATGGATTTGGCCCATTTTTCGAGGCAATGGCAAAGGCAAATGTTGATGTGGCATACCGTGTAATTACAGGAAAAATAAGGCCGGGAATAGTAAAAATTAATCCAGAATTAAAGACCGATTTCGGATTAACTTTTCTTGCCAATTCAATAACCCTGACCCCTGGAACACTTAGTGTTGATGTGGATGAGAAACGCAATTACCTCTTTGTGCACTGGATAAATGTGAAGAAAGGAGAGGAAAAAAAGGAGTTTGCGGATTATAGGTATGTATGTGGCACATTCCCTATATGGGCAAGGAGGATTGCCGAATGATTGATATATGGTTTTTAACAGCATTCATTCTCCTACTCTGGATGATTCTCTCAATAATTAGGGCAGTAGCAGGTCCAACAGCTCCCGATCGGGTTGTGGCTCTTGATACAATAAACACATTGGTGGTTGCAATAATGATTATTCTTAGTGTTGCTTATTCCCAGATAATATTTGTAGATGTAGCCATTGTGTATGCCCTTTTATCCTTCGTAGCTACACTATATATTGCAAAGTATCTTGAGGGAGGGATTTGAATGTGGACACAATACTTAATATGGATTTTCCTAGGAATTGGTTTGACATTTAATGGTCTTGGAGCAATAGGTCTGCTTCGTTTTCCTGATGTATACACTAGGTTACATGCAGCTACAAAGGCAACTACATTTGGCTCAATATTCACATCTCTCGCTGTTGTTACATTTGCATTTACCCAGTTATACCTAAATGGAAAGATGGCAAATCTTCAACTTGGGTTGCACACAATTGTGGCAATAGCATCCTTATTACTCACAAATCCCGTGGGAGCTCATGCCATAGCTAGGGCAGCGCATAGAAGCGGAGTGAAGCCGGAGAAGGCAGTGGTTGATAAACTTGCGGAGGTGAAAAAATGATATTTGAATATCTTCTTCAAATCTTTCTTCTTATAGGGTTAGTAATTTTGGCATATCTTGCAATAAAGTTCAAGGATTTAATTGCTTGTGCTATCTCCCTTGGAATATTTAGTTTTATACTCTCACTTGAGTTCTACATACTTCAGGCTCCAGATGTGGCAATAGCAGAGGCGGGAATAGGAGCAGGATTAACCACTGCAATATTCATAATTGCCATACATGGTACATCAAGATGGGAGGTGGAAGAATGAGAAACGCGTTGGTGGCAATATCTTTACTTATTGTATTTGCCTCGCTTGTTTATATTGCAGTTAATCCGGGAGATTTCGGTGGTCAAACTGGAGAGCATCTCGTATTTGGAGAACCAAAACACACTGATATGGACGATTATTTCATTCACCATGGACAAAATCAGAGTGCTGCAAATAATATTGTAACAAGTATTGTTTTTGATTACAGAGGTTATGATACTCTAGGTGAGGCGAGTGTTCTCTTTGCGGCTGTTCTTGGTGCTGGATTGGTTTTGAGAGCATTAAGGAGGGATAAAAAATGAAAATGAGCAAAATTGTGAGAACCCAAGCGAATTTTCTTTACCCCTTCATACTAATATTTGGTTTTTATATTATCGCACATGGCCATTTGACTCCTGGAGGCGGTTTTCAGGGAGGTGCTGTGATAGCAACGGGAATTGCATTAATTGCCGTGGCATATAAGTACAACGATATTAAAAAATGGCTTAAAAAGACAAGATTAACAGCCACAGAGGGAATTGGTCTACTTGCCTTTATCATCACTGCAATATGTGGATTTGGGACATCTTTCTTCTATAACTGGCTTGCAAACTCGGGATTACTCTTTGGAGATAGAGTTCCTTATGGGATAAATCCTGGATATCTCAATACCGGTGGAGTTCTGCCTATAATGAACCTTGCTGTGGGCATTGAGGTTTTGGGTGGATTAGGAGTGATAATCGTTTACATGCTCTCCTATGTGAAGGAGGTGAAATAAATGCTTTTCAACATACCTTTTATAGCAGTGATAATAATAATATCCATTGGGATCTATGCTATGCTCTACAAGAGAAATCTCATAAAAATTGTAATAGCCCTCGATTTGATTGAAAGCGGAGTAAATCTATTTCTTGTTTCTCTTGGGTACAGAAATGGAGGAATTGCACCTATTTACTCTAATGCACCTAGTACGAAAATGGTCTTGCCAACTCCACAGGCATTGACGCTTACATCCATAGTGATTGGTGTTGCAACCACAGCTATGCTTCTATCATTCTGTATGGTTATTTATCGGCATTACGGAACCCTTGATGCTAGGAAGATTAGGAGGTTGAGAGAATGATATGGGATTTTATACTTCACAATTCACCTGCTCTGGTCATAGCAGTACCACTTTTATCTGCTTTCGTAATGCCTTTAATTGGAAGGTACAGTAAAAAGACAATGTATGCTTGTCTTATAGGTGCTTTGATTCTTACAGAAGCACTAGTTATCATACTTATTTATAATGTTTATACCTATGGAACACAGGTTTATGTAATGGGTGCAAACCCGTACAATATGGCAATACCTCCGGATTCTGGTGGAATTCCAGTAAGAATTATTCTCACAGTAGATGCATTCAGTGCATTTATGGCATTTATTGCAGCTACGGCTGCTCTAGCAGGAGGAATTTATTCAA
>WAPW01000077.1 GCA_015520565.1 Candidatus Aciduliprofundum sp.
ATTAAAATATCTTGGAAACCCAACACCTTTACCTCTCTGGATAGAGCATCAAAATCTATATCGTATGGAATCATCAATGAAAGAAGGTTTTTGCAATATAAAAATTTAGCCCACCGTGTGGTTCCCTCCTCATTGTTCGGAGGGTGCATGGCTAGTGGGCATGTATGCATGGAAAGAAACTTATAAAATTTATTCCTTCTTGCTTTATGGATGCATCTCTCTACATTTATCTCTTCCTAATTCTTGCCTTAGCCATTTTAGCTTGGATAATATATGCAGCCCTATCCAAATTTAGTAAGAACAGGGGAATAAAGGAGAGCATAAGGGAAATGTTCAACGCGGAGGATTATGGAAATGCCTTAAAATTTGAGTACAGGAATTACACAATTCTAGCAACTTTTCGCCCAGATATAAAATTGAGCATCTCTCACGATAAGAATATTGAAGGAATAGCAGCACCAAAAGGTATGCTCCTTACACCCCTTTTTCTCATTTTGAAGATAAAGAAAAAGGATGAAATAAAGGAAAAATTAGATGGAGCTATCGATTTTCTTAATTCTATTCCCACTCAATAGTCGCTGGTGGCTTGTTTGTAATATCATAAACCACACGATTCACTCCCTTAATTTCTGTGGTCAATCTTATTGCAATTCTATCAAGAAGCTCGTGGGGTGCTTTGAAATAGGCAGCACTCATTCCATCCAAGCTATCAACCATTCTCACAGCTATAGTGTATCCGTATGCCCTCTTATCCCCATGAACGCCAACAGAGCGTATAGGGAGGAGCACCGCAAAATATTGCCAAGGACGAGAATCAAAATCGTAGTAATTTTCAACCTCCTCCTCCACTATTGCATTTGCCTCCCTAACAATTTCAATTTTTTCCTCATCTATGGGCCCAATGATTCTAATAGCCAATCCAGGTCCAGGAAATGGCTGCCTTTCTTTTATCTCAAGATTGAAGAATCTTGCAATCTCTCTTACTTCGTCCTTGTAAAGCTCGCGAAGGGGCTCTACGAGCTTCAAGTTCATCTTCTCAGGTAAGCCGCCAACATTGTGATGGGATTTTATCGTATCCCTTAAGCCACCCCCACTCTCAATCCAGTCGGGTGCTATCGTGCCTTGAACCAAGTACTCAGCGCCAAAATTTTTTGCTTCTCTCTCAAAAATTTCAATGAATTTGGCCCCTATTATTTTTCTCTTTCTCTCAGGATCTGAAACTCCTTTTAGCGCTTCTATGAATTCTCTGGAAGCATCCGCAATTTTGTAATTCAGTCCCATGCGGGAGAATAATCCATCAATCTCCTTTGCTTCATTTTTCCTCATAAATCCAGTGTCAACAAAAATGGCGAGAAGATCATCACCTATTGCCTTGTGCACCAAAACTGCCGCAACGGTGCTATCCACACCGCCAGAGCACGCGATTATTGCCTTACCCTTAATCTCATTTTTTAATTCTTCAATCTTCTCTTCTATGAATTTTTCAACCTTGAACATAACGGCGGACCTCCTCATCATCCCTTGCAACTTTTTCTCTCATCTTTTCCCTATACTCTAAAATCTTATTTTCCAAGCTTTTATACTTTATGGCGAGTATTTGGATGCACATTAAAGCACCATTGATCACATTATCCACACCCACAACTGCCACAGGCACACCTTTAGGCATTTGAACCATGCTCAATAGGGAATCAAAGGGCACCCTACCTGAAAGTGGCACACCAATAACTGGCTTTGTTGTTAATGCTGCTACTGCACCTGGGAGAGCTGCAGACAATCCAGCAAAAACTAGGAAAACATCATGCTTTGAATTCTGTACAATATTTTTTACCCTTTCCGGAGTTCGGTGAGCCGAAGCGATGTGTACATCAAAATCCACATCAAATTGTTTGAATATTTCAAATGCGCCTTGAGCTTTCTCTAAATCGCTCTTGCTTCCTAGAAGAACGCATACTCCCATAAAAAGAGATGGAAAAAAGATATAAAAAATTTAGGTCTTCATTATTATTCCTAGGAACACACCGAACCCTATGGCTACGCCAATAATTCCTCCCCCTATATAGAGCAAGCCAGGCAGCAGAATTGAGTTAGTAAAATACCCTGAGCCATTTGGCCTCCACCATGCAAAGTACATTATTATTGGCAGTATAATGCCCACAATGAGGATAGAAATCCCTGCAGCTCTGCTCTTCCCGCTTCCAAAGTAGGTTGTTAGTGCACCTACTACTATGAAGGTAAGCGATAGCAGGGAGAGGATAACTTGGAGGAATGTAAGCCAGTCCCAGTTGTACATGGAATAGCCCCCTTTAGAACTTTATTCCTGTTAGAGTCTTCGTGTCTATGACTCCATCTATCATTCTTATCTTCTCAACTACAATTGTTCCAAGCTCGTTATAGTCCTTAGTGTCAAGCTTTGCTATAAGATCAAACTCTCCAAACAATGGATGAAGCTCTACTATCTCAGGTATCTTTTTGAGTTCGTTGTAAACCTCATGCTCTTTTCC
>WAPW01000078.1 GCA_015520565.1 Candidatus Aciduliprofundum sp.
CTTGCTCTTCTTGCAATGGCAATATCATTCAAATTTATCTTAATTGTGTGAATATCCTCTTCAAAATATGGGGCTTTGTATAGAAGCTCCCCCTTTGGAGAGTACAGCATAGAGCCACCCCAAAACTCCATTGTGCGCTGCAGTCCTGCCCAATTCACATAAGCGAAGAACACCGTGTTCTCTATGGCCCTTGCAGGTATGATTTTCTCAAACATGGCGCGGGAGGTAATAGGACTAGCGGATATATTTACAATTATATTTGCACCATTCAAAGCTTGAATCTTTGCAATCTCTGGGAAGAAAGCATCATAGCAAATTTGCACTCCCAATTTTCCAAATTTAGTATCCACGATGAACGGCTTATCTCCTTCCTTGAAGTACAATTTCTCTTCAAAGGGCCCAAAATTTGGAAGGTACAATTTTCTTGCAACCCTTATCTCTCCATCCACAATCACGGCTGCAGAATTGTAGATATGCTCAGCTCTCTCAGGAAATCCAAAAATCAAGATTTTATCCTCTGCAATTTTTACAATTTTATCAAAAATTTCATCCTTTACGCTTATCGCTCTCTCAAAAATCTTATCGCGGATTAAGTAGCCAGTCAAGTATAATTCTGGAAAAATGTAAATATCAGCTTCATTTTTCTTAACAATATTGAGCAATCTATTCAAATTATTCTGAACATCAAAACTGGCTCTCATTTGAGCCAGAAGTATTTTCATTGCATCATCTCCCTTATCTTGTCCTCAAATTTCTTCTTTTCCACTATGTACCTATAATGCTTTCCCTCACCAACTTTTCCCTTAGAGTCCCATGCCTCAACTTCAAATTCAAGCTTAGGGCCATCCCTCTTTATCAGCTTCGCTTTAACCTTAACTTTGTCGCCTAGCGGAGTGGCTTTTAAATGCCTTATGCACACCCCTGTGCCCACGGTTGTATGAGTATCTGGGAGGTATGGCTCTACGCATCTTAGAGCTGCAATCTCCATGGCTTGAACTAAGCAAGGAGTGGAAAAAACGAGTATATTTAGGCCTATTTGTCTCGCTGTGAGTTCTTCTTTTACTTCAACTTCATATTCATATTCTGCATTTTCGGGGATTTCCATAAGGGGGTATAGATTTAGAATTTAAAAATCTTTGAGTATGGCAAAAGTATTAATTAGCACATTTCCATTTTCCACTATGCCAACCATAGTTGAAAAAATTTTGCAAGAGCATAGCAACGAGAAGGTTGAGCCGGGCAAAATTGTATGGATTGATTTGGACATAATAACAGCTAGGGAGTTTGGCGGTCCCAATGTGGTAAAGCATCTTAAAGAGAATTTCTCTGGCAACTATGTTGCAAAGCCAGAGAGCACATTCTTCACCTTTGATTTGAGCGTTCCAGCTAAAACTTTGAAGTATGCGTTGGCTCAAAATATATGCAGAAAATTTGCCAAAGAGGTTGGAATAAAAGTTTATGATATAAATCAGGGCATAGGGACGCATGTGCTCATTGATAGAGGCGTTGTAAAGCCCGGAATGACAGCTGTTGGTACAGATTCCCATTACAATATCCTAGGAGCTGTTGGAGTTTTTGGCCAAGGTATGGGAGATAGGGATATTGCCTTCGCGTTCAAAACTGGAAAGACATGGTTTGAAGTGCCTGAAACGATGAAAGTCATCGTGGAAGGAAAATACAATTTTCCAACGGTTGCGAGGGATTTGACATTTGCAGTTATGAAAGAGCTCGGCCCAGCAGGAGCTTTAGGAAGGGCCATTGAGTACTATGGAGATGCAATCTCCTCGCTTAGCATTGATGGGCGCATTACCCTAGCATCCCAAACAACAGAGATGGGAGGTATAGTTGGATTCACGCCCATGGATGAGAAATTGAAGAAATTCTATGAGAAAAAGGGCATAAATTTCAAGGCAATAAAGCCAGATAAAGATGCGGAGTATGTGGAAGAAATCCATATAGATGTGAATGATTTGGAGCCGCTGATGGCTTCACCTCCAAATCCATGCAATGTTCATCCTGTTAGCGAGTACGAGGGCATGGAGATAGATGGTGCATTCATAGGCTCTTGCACAAATGGAAGGTATGAGGACTTGGTAGCGGCTGCAAAGATTCTGAAGGGAAAGAAGTTGAAAGTACCGTTAACGATAACACCTACAACAAGGGAAATATGGCTTAGATTGATGAAAGAAGGGATATGGGAGATATTCGCAGAGGCGGGAGCTGTTCTAACAAATCCCGGATGTGGTGGCTGTGCAGAGGGTATGCCCGGGCTCATAGGAGATGAAATTTATCTAAGTACTACAAATCGCAACTATCCTGGAAAGCAGGGACCGGGAAAATTGTATCTAGTTTCTCCCGTTATTGCGGCAGCAAGTGCCGTTGAAGGAAAAGTAACAATTCCCAAATAAAAAAGAAAAAAGAGATTAACTCTTTTTACCTTCTTTTTCAATTGGCTCTTCTTCAAGCACTTTGCAGTTCCACTTCTTTGCAAGTTTCTGCCACATCTTTACATATCCGACTAGGAAAGGTATCTGTATCAATGGGGTGACAGCTGGAGGAATTGCCATGAGGCCCATGCCTGCACTCATTGCTATAGCCATTGCAGTTCCCTCGTTCTTACCCACTGATGGGAATGTTATGGCCATGTGGTCTTTGTACCTTATCTTCAATGCCCTGTTGAGATAAGTTAGGAGTCCAAGGGATATTAAGTAGTAGAGGATTAATGGGATTAGGGCTATTGCAACCATTTCTGGCTTCTTTGCTATGAGTCTTGCCTTCTCCATGAATATGAGGAACACAATCGTGTACATTCCAATTAGGGAAATTGCTGGGAATAGGGGTTTTAAGCGGAGGAAGCCCTCTGTACCCTTCTTCTTTATCAAGGCAGCCCTAGTGGCTATTCCTAGTGCCATAGGTACAAACACCACCTCAATTATTGTCATTATTAGGAGCATTGTAGGAACAGAGACATGGGCGGAAGCAGCATAAACTGCAAGCCAACCAGGAACGGTTACTATTGCAAGGATAAAGCTAAATGCCACAATTATAGTTGCCAATTCCAAATTTCCACGGGAAAAGCCAGTGTAAGCAATGCTCATTGATGAGCAGGGCACGACCATTGAGAGCATAAGACCCATAGCGAGTTGAGGACTAAGAGGATATGCTAGACCAACTAAGCTTATTAAGAGCCACATTAAGATAGGTGCTACCACGAGGCCCATTATAAGTCCAATAGCGAGCTGTTTACCCTGCTTAAATGCATTTTTCATCTCGCCAATGCGAAGATTGATCATCATAGGATAAATCATCATTATGACAACTCCCACATTTACCCAGTGGAGAATGTCTTTGTATTTCTCCGCATGTATATTTATGCCCACAAAGAATCCTATGAGCATTGATACAGTGACATAAACTGGGAGGAATTTATCAAGATGGTTTTTAAGGCGGAGGTAATCCACCATTCTTATTCCTCCTTATGAGTTTTTATTATAAGCATTGGCTTCTTTGTTTTTCTCAGCACTCTCATTGTAGTTGAGCCCAAAAACTCGTGGGAGAAACCAAGTTTGCCATGGGAGGGCATGAGAATTAAAGAAACATTTTCTTCCTCAGCAACTTTAACTATTTCATCGTGGGGTATTCCTATTCTCACTATAATTTTTAGATTTTTTGCTTTCATCATTCCCTTGCATTTCTCAGCTCTCTCTTCAAGCTCCTTCTTTGCTTTCTCAATGAGCTTTTTTTCTATATTCTTAATCTCGCTCTCCTCACTTCTATAGATATAAGCGTAACCTGCAATCATATCTTCAAGATGACCTTCATCTATCACATGCAGCAAAACGCACTCACCCACTTCAGTTTGATTGTCTCTGTTGAATCTCTGAATGGCGCGCATTGCACCCTCACTAAAGTCAGTCGGGAACAATATTTTACGGAACATTTTTGTTCACCTCGCTCAGTTTTTGGCTATTCTTTCTTTGAGGCGCTTTAAAGCCATGATAATACACTATTAAAACTTTGTTGGACAAATATGTTTATTTTCCTCTTTTTTACGGACTCTCTAAATACATACTTGTAAAAATATGGAAAATGATTAAATATGTTTATAGTAATCACCCGATTAATGAACAATCTTTGTACAAATGGCAACTACGAAGAAAAAGAGAGTATGGATGAGAGCCATGAATCTGAATCTTTTTGTTCTGGCTCTTTCAAATCTATTTCTAGCGATGTTCTAAGGCATCAAAATTGGGTTTTTTCAGAAAGTATTAAATATATATACCATTACCCAATAAACCAATATATAAAGGAGGTGATGTAGTTGGGAAAGAAAGAGCTAAAAGAGAGTGACATCATAGATTACCTGAACCATGTGATGGATAATAAATTTGCAAAATTTATAATGAAAGAAATGACACAGGTAAAAAAGATAGAAAAATCATTTGCAATTTACGCCGGGGTTGAAAAGCCAAAGGGTATTAGAGAGAGAATGCATGCGAAAATTGTTGGGGAGGCCATTGAGAAAGGGGCCGAGAAATTTGGTGCAACTCCAGAATCAATCAAAAATCTTCTTCAGGATTCATACATGAGAAAGGCGTTTGCAGTCATTGTTAGAAGTATAGCTGAATATGGCATAACAAAGCCGCAGCGTTTGGTAGCACCATTCTTTGTTGTATGGAACTTTACCAAGCAATGTAATCTAAAATGCAAGCACTGCTATGCAAATGCAACTCCTTATCCTGCGCCTGATGAATTAACTTTGGAGCAGAGATATCAAGTCGTGGACCAATTGGATGAGGCAGGAGTAGCTGCCATATCTTTCTCTGGAGGTGAGCCCCTAACAAACAAGGATTTTCTAAAGGTAGCAAGATATGCAAAGTCAAAGGGCTTTTATTTAACGGTAGCAACAAATGGAACTCTTATCTCAGAGAAAATGGCTGAAAAGTTAAAGGAAGTTGGAATAAGGTATGTTGAGATAAGCCTTGATGGTCCAAATGCCGAGGTGCATGATGAATTCCGTGGAGTTAAAGGGGCTTTTGATGCCACTATAAGAGGAATAAAGAATGCCAAGGCAGCTGGATTAACTGTTGGTATTGCCACTACTGCGACTCATGAGAATTTGGATACCATTCCAGAAATAGTAAAACTCGCTAGGGAGTTAAGAGCGGATAGGTTCATAGTGTTTAATTTCATACCCACTGGAAGGGGAAAAGATATTGTAAATGAGGATTTAACTCCAGAAGAAAGGGAAGACCTTATGAAATACCTTTACCAAGAGTGGCAGAAGGGGGATATGCAGGTATTCTCTACAAGTCCATCATACTCTAGAATATCTCTTGCTGGAGTAACTGAGGGAGAAGGTGATAAGGTCTCACCAACGCATTTTGCAGAGTTTGAATTTTCAAAGGAATTAGGAGGTGCAGTTCAAGCTTTAACAGAGTTCATAGGCGGTTGCGGTGCAGGGCGTATATATTGCTCAATTGAGCACAATGGAGACATACAACCCTGTGTGTTCTTGCCCATCAAAGTTGGCAATGTTCTAAAGGATGGTTTCGTGAATGTTTGGAAGAACAGCAAAGTTCTCAATGATTTGAGAGATAGAGATGCTCCAGATTTTGCCTGCTCCACCTGCCCATTTAAATATGTGTGTGGAGGATGTAGAGCAAGGGCATACGCTTATTATGGAGACATAAAGGCACCAGATCCAGGATGCATACTCATGAAGGATGAGTGGGAAAAATTAAAACAGCAGGTTGAAGGAAGTGAGATAGAAGATACATCTAAAGTTATGCTTACAAAGTGATGAAAATGAGGATATTGCTAATCTCCCCTCCAACAATAAGTGCCATAAAGGCGATTGTTGGAACCACTGGCCCACCTTTGGGTTTAGCCTACTTAGCATCAATGGTTAGAGATGAGCATGATGTGAAAATAGTTGATTCCCTAGCTGAAAATTTGAGTTTTGAAGATGTTAGAAAGATCATAAAGAAATACGACCCAGATTTAGTTGGGATAACATCTACAACATCTATGATTCCAGATGCCTATAAAGTTTCAAGAATGGCAAAGGAGCACAATGAGAATGTTAAAATAGTGATGGGCGGTCCCCATGTGACTTTTACTCCTGAGAGAACTATGAAGGAATGTCCCTGTGTGAATTATGTGGTTCGTGGAGAGGGAGAGCTCACATTCAAAGAGCTTGTTGATACCTTGGAAAAAAATGGAGATCCATCAAACATACTTGGGCTAAGCGTAAATAAAGGAGATAAGGTGAAGAATAATCCAGCAAGACCCTTGATTAAGGATGTGGATACCATACCCTTTCCCTCGTATGACCTTCTTCCAATGGATAAATACGAAGTGGATGGAATTAAATTTGGCACGATAATGACATCTCGTGGATGTCCATTTAACTGTGCTTTTTGCTCCTCATCCCTTCAATTTGGCAAGAGGTGGAGAGGGCATAGTGATGATAGGGTTATAGAGGAGTTAAAGCTCTTGAGGGAAGAGTATGGCCGCAAGGAAATAGAGTTCTTGGATGATACTTTCACGCTAAACAGACCTAGGGCAATAAGAATATCAAGGAGAATAAGAGATGAGGGCTTGGACTTATCATGGTCTGCATCTTCTCGTGTGGATATATTCACAAATGAGGTTGCAGAGGCGTTGAAATACGGAGGTTGTCACACAGTTTATTTTGGTATAGAATCTGGCTCTCAGAAAACATTGGATTTTATAGGCAAGAGGATCACTCCAGAGCAATCACTTGCAGCTGTGAAGAAGGCAAAGGCACAAGAATTACATGCATTGGGAGCATTCATAATAGGATTTCCAGAAGAGACCAAGGAAGATATAAAGAAAACTATAAAATTCTCAAAGAAAGTTGGCGTGGATTATGCACAATTTACAGTTGCAACTCCGTACCCGGGAACTAGGTTGTGGGACTATGCCCTATCTAGAAATATAATTCTTACATTCAATTGGAGGAAATATACAACTCTAGATCCAGTTATGAAGCTAATGCATTTCACTACCAAGGAGATTACAAAATTCTTGCATTTGGCATACATATCTTTCTATGTGCGTCCACTCTTCCTCTTTAAGGATATGGTAACCCATGGTGGTTTCATAGTTAGAAGGGCAATTCCTAATGCTCTCAGGATGTCAAGACAAATAATGGGTACCGATTGAAATTACCATAATTAATAAATACTCTTCTTCCCTTTTTTGTTTATGGATAAGTTAGAATACGAGATAAGGGCAGAATGGGATGGAAATGTTGGCTCTAAGATAAAAGTTAGACATTTTGAGTTGCGTACAGATAGCAACACCGATGGAAATGATAGTGGCCCCCTTCCAGCAGAGATGCTTTTATCCGCTTTAAGTGGATGTTTAATGATTAACTGGGGAAGATTGATAAAGAAGATGAGGTTAAAAGTTGAAAAATTGAGCATAGTTGTAAGTGGATGGAGAAATCTTCAGGAGCCCCAGTTACAGGAGATAAATTATGAAGTCCATATCAAAACTTCAGAGCCAAAACAGAAAGTTGAGAGAATAAAAGAGCTTGCAGAAAAATATGGCACGGTATTCAACACAATAGGCAAGGAAAAAATTAAGGGCAAGGTAATAATTTTAAATTAGATCACTCTTTCTTTTCTGAACTTTCCTCGGACTTTTCCTCCTCATTACTTTCCTCTTTGGCTTCCCCTTTCTTTTCCTTTGTATTTTCTGCATTCTCCTCTGTGCTCTCTTCCTTTTCCTCTTTCTTCTCTTCCTTCTTTGGATAAACTTCCACAAACTTCACATTCTTATTTGCAACATAATCCCTTATATCTCCAACAATTGCATACTTTGCCACGGTCCAGTTGCTATCGTACTTGCAAACATCGGGAAGTTCAATAATTATGTCCTCATCCTTAATTTCAATGTTGAATTTGTCCACATCCTTTCCATAATCCATCTCAATTATTGCGCTAACCTTATCTACATCTCCCTCAACCTTCTCTACAATCTTAAATTTGTACTTTAGGGTTTTACCTGCAAGTGGGTGATTGAAATCTATAACCACACGACCTGGGGTTACGGTAACTATTCTCCCACGCTTGTTATTGATTATAACTTCCTTCCCCACCTCTGGCTCAATTTTCTGCCTTGCAAGCTCCCTGTAAGAATGTATCTTCACGAGCTTAGGGTCTCTCTCTCCATAGCCCTTCTCAGGGGGAATGGTGACTTCATAATCCTTCCCAACTTCTGCTTTGAGAAGCTCTTCATCAATGCCCTTTATTAATCTTCCAACTCCAACAATTGATACCATGGGCCCATACTTTACATTCGGGTCATGAATACCTTGCTCTTTGGCAAGCTCTTCCTTTGTAGTGTCAAATAGGACTTCATTTCCATCCTCAACGATCCACGCTTCAAATTCCCAGCGTATTATGTCTCCTTTTTCCATACGAATCCCTCACCCCCATATCTTGATTCTATATTTAAGAATTTGCATAACACGAAATAATAATATTTATGTTTGCAATACCCCTACCACAATGAAAGTGGATCGGGCTAAGAAATATTTCAATTGCTCTTCTTCTGAAAGAGCAGCGTTTGAGGCGGGAATTAAGTTGGGTACCGTGTATCATCAATTTGTTGGTACGCCTTTGAGTTTGGAGAATGTGGATGCCTTGGAGAAGGCAATGGAGGCAAGCTTGAAGGTTCAACCTTTCGTGGTGGATGCAAAAGTTAGAATTGATAGGAGCAGGATAAAAAAGAAGAGTGGGTTCTACAAGTATTTAACGCTCAGCGGGGATATGCTCAATGTTGATCTAACCGTGCAGTATGAGGATAAAATTGCAGTATGCAAGTTGGAGTATGTGGAGGAGATGGACTATCCTCTCATGTACATTAAAGAAATAAGGGGTGCTGAAGATGTACATTAAAATTGGATTAAGTGGATTGCCAGGGGTGGGAAAGACAACAACCCTCATAAAGACCATTGAAATTTTGGAGGAAGAAGGTTATGTTGTTGGAGGAATGATAACTGAAGAGCTAAGGGAGAATGGAAAGAGGACGGGCTTTTATGTATTGGACTGGATGAGCAAGGAGAAGAAGGTTTTTGCCCACAAGGATTTTGAATCTAGGCACAGAGTTGGGAAGTATGGAATTGATATAAATGCATTGGAAGAAGTGGGAATAAAAGCCCTCCAAGATGCCATGGAAAAGGCGGATGTAATTGTTATAGACGAGATTGGAAAGATGGAAGTAGAGAGCAAGAAATTTGTTCAAACAGTGCGTGATATTCTGGATATGGACAAGCATATGATAATGACGCTGCATAAGAAATCAAGAAATTCCTTGCTGCAAGAGATAAGGAGAAGGGATGATATAAGGATGCTAGAAGTCACACCAATAAATAGGAATCTCTTGCCTTTCAAAATAGTGCAGCTCATAAAAGGGGAGAGGCAGTGATAGTTGAAGAGGGAAAGGTAAGGATTTTAGCACCAAATGTGAATCTAAAAGGTCCCGGAAAGATTGAAGGTGTTTTTTACAATCGCGCAATGGTATTCAACAGGGATACAACAATTTTCCTCCTCTACAATTTGAAAGTTAAAAATGCCCTAGACGCCTTAGCAGCCACTGGGGTGAGGGGAATAAGAATCGTGAAAGAATTGGGAATTGAAACTACAATAAACGATAGAGCTACGAGGGCCGTGGAGATAATAAAGAAAAATTTAGAGCTTAATGATATTGAAGCAAGGGTAATGAATAAAGATGCAAATGCATTGATGGCTGAGGAAAGATACAATTATGTGGATATAGACCCCTTTGGAACCCCTGTGCCATTCATAGATTCCGCAATACGCTCAGGAAAGATAATTGGGATAACGGCTACGGACACAGCTACCCTTGGGGGAAGGAATAGGAGAATAGTTAGGAGGTACCTAGCGAATGTTCGCGCCTCTCCACAGTTTGTGCATGAGATTGGGATAAGGGTTCTCCTTGGCTACATAGGAAGGATGGCGGTTAGATTTGACTTGGGTATAGAGCCGATTATCAGCATCTGGCATGGACATTTTTATAGAGTGTATTTGAGAATTAAAAGAGGAGTGGCTAGAGCAAATGCAACCTTGGAAAAAATAAAAAATACAAAATTTGGAGGACCAATGTGGGTAGGCGAGTTGCATGATTTTTCATTCTTGAATAATTCAAAAGTTCCAGATTGGTTGCCCACAAAGAGAATTTTAGAAAAATATATGGCGCTATGGAAAAATGAAAAGTTCTTTCTCTTCTACCACATACCTTCAATTGCCAGCGAGCTTAAAGTTTCAACTCCCTCGCCAAAAGATATTATAAAAAAATTGAAAGAGCTTGGGTATGATGCCTATCCAACTCAATTCTCACCACAGGGCGTTAGAACAAATGCATCTAAAGAAATTTTAGAGGAAATTGTGAAGAGTGCTAATATTTCGCACTGGGAAAGTCAATAAATAGAATAATGCAATTACCCCTTGGTGATGTTATGATAGAAATTCGTTTTCATGGACGAGGTGGACAAGGTTCGGTTATAGCTTCAAAGATACTTGCTAAGGCCTTCTTCATGGAGGGAAAATATGTATCAGCATTTCCCTACTACGGGGTAGAGAGGAGAGGTGCACCGGTAACTGCATTTACAAGAGTGGATGATAAGCCAATAAGAGCAAAGTACCAGATTTACGAGCCAGATTATGTGATCGTCTTAGACCCATCCCTTTTAACGGCTGTGGATGTTCTCCATGGCTTGAAGAAGGATGGCTGGATTCTAATAAACACAGTAAAGAAGCCAGATGAAGTAAAAGAGAATCTTGATTTCCCGCACATAGCAACCGTTGATGCCACTACAATAGCTTTGAAGCACCGTCTTGGCTCTCAAGCTGCCCCTATTGTGAACACTGCAATTCTTGGTGCATTCTCAAAGGTAAGTGGATTGGTGAAAATAGAGACCGTTATGGATGCCATAAGAGAAATGGCTCCTGTTAAGCAAGAAGATAACGCTCAAGCAGCAAAGGATGCTTATGAGAGCGTTATAGTAGGAGGTGATTAAATGTCTGTAAATTTGCCTGAGGACCCAACACCTATAGCAAAGGTCCCAAGCACTGAGAATAAGACTGGGGGTTGGAGAACATTTAGGCCCGTTATACATTACGATAAGTGCATACGCTGTTACATCTGCTGGAAATTCTGCCCTGACGCAGCTATTCATTTTGCACCGCCAGAGGCACATGAGGCACCAAAGGAAGC
>WAPW01000079.1 GCA_015520565.1 Candidatus Aciduliprofundum sp.
AGTAAGGATTTTGATTTTGATGAATTCATTAAGAATGCTCCAAGGCCAACAGTTATAATGTTCTTAGGAGTGAATGGCACTGGAAAAACCACCGTTATTGCAAAATTGGCCAAATATCTAAAAGATAAAGGTTATTCAGTTGTCTTGGCTGCCGGAGATACTTTTAGGGCTGGAGCCATTGAGCAAATTTCCATTCATGGAGATAATTTAGGAGTTAAAGTTATAAAGCACCAAGCTGGGGGAGATCCTGCTGCAGTTTGCTACGATGCCATTGAGCATGCTAGGGCGAAGCACAAGGATTTTGTATTGATTGATACGGCAGGAAGGATGCAAACAAATCGCAATCTTATGGAGGAAATGAAAAAAATTAAGCGTGTTGCTAAACCTCACTTGACAATTTTCGTTGGAGATGCCCTTGCTGGTAACGATGCCATTGAGCAAGCAAGGGAGTTTGAAGAGGCAGTTGGAATAGATGCTGTCATTTTGACCAAGATAGATGCAGATGCAAAAGGTGGTGCGGCGCTAAGCATTGCATACGAACTAAATAAGCCCATAATATTCCTTGGAAACGGGCAGAATTATGAGGACCTTATGAAATTTGATGTTGATTGGTTCTTAAACAGGATATTTGGTGATTAATATGCAAATTTTTGAGCTTATAGGCAATACCCCTGTTGTAAAGGTTGAAGATATATGGCTAAAGCTTGAATTTATGAACCCGACTGGAAGCCATAAAGATAGAATCGCATACTATATGCTTAAGGATGCAGAAAATAAAGGGTTAAAGAAAGGAAGTTATGTTATTGAATACACCTCTGGAAATACGGGCATATCCGTAACATGGGCTTCAAAATTGATGGGATATAAACCCCTAATACTCATTCCCGAAAATATAGTGGAAGAAAAAAAGAATTTAATCAAAGCCATGGGCGGAGAGATAAGAATTGTGAGAGAGGATGAGGATGGCCATGCTTTGGCTGAAAAATTGGCAAAAGAGTTAAAAGGCATCTATTTGCATCAAACTCAAAATATGGCAAATTTTAAAGCACATTACGAAACTACAGGTCCAGAGTTGTTTTCTCAAGTTCAAGATATTGATTGCTTTGTTATGGGTGCAGGTACCGGTGGCACAATATATGGTATTGGCAAATATTTAAAAGAGAGGAATGAGAAGATAAAAGTTGTGCTTTTGATTCCAAAGGGTTCTCAACTTCAAGAAGAGTTCTTTGGAAAGAAGGAAAAAGATATGGAGTTGCTTGAGGGCTTTTCTTATCATTCATATAGCGATTTGCTCAAGAAGGCAATGGATGAAAATGTTATTGATGAAATAAAGATAGTAAGCTCAAAAGAGGCAATTAAAGGCGCAAAGATGTTAATCTCATCGGGCATATTAGGCGGATTCACTGCTGGAGCTAATTTCTACCACGCAAGAAAAATGAAGAAAAATTGTAGAAATATAACCACAATAGTGGCTGACTCAATTATACGCTATCCCTCACGCATGGGGCTTATTCAATCACCGTAGGCATGTAATTTTCAATGTGCACTTTATCTATTTTCTTCAGATAAGTTCTAGGAAGCATAGCGAGGAGATTCCAAGCAATACTCAGGGTATCTTCTATGCTTCTATCTTCGTCTCTGCCCTGAGTTATAAATTTCTCCTCAAAGGCGTCTGCAAATTTAAGCAATATTCTATCCTCTTCTCCCAAGGCCTCCTCACCAACAACAGCCACTAGGTCTCTTAATCTCAAACCTTCTGCATAGGCAGCGTAGAGCTGATTTGCCACATCGGCATGGTCCTCTCTAGTTCTTCCTTCACCTATTCCCTCTTTCATCAATCTAGATAAAGAGAGTAGAGGATTAATTGGAGGATAAATACCACGGCGGTGCAATGCACGACTCAGCACAATTTGGCCTTCTGTAATATACCCTGTTAAATCAGGAATTGGATGAGTCATATCATCATCAGGCATTGTTAGAATTGGAATTTGAGTAATGCTTCCCTTCTTGCCTATAATTCTTCCTGCCCTTTCGTATATGGTTGCAAGGTCTGTGTACATATAGCCCGGATAACCTCTTCTGCCCGGTACCTCTTCCCTTGCCGCACTTATTTCTCTCAAAGCTTCGCAGTAATTGGTCATATCAGTCAAAATAACTAAGACATGCATATCTTTGTCATAAGCCAAATATTCAGCCACAGTTAAACCCATCCTCGGAATAACTATACGCTCTATAGCAGGGTCATTTGCAAGATTTAAAAATAACACTGTACGCTCCAAGGCACCAGTACTCTCAAATTCCTTTACAAAGAAATTCGCTTCTTCTGCCGTTATACCCATAGCAACAAATACCACTGCAAATTTTTCTCCTTTACCCCTTAATTTTGCCTGCCTCGCAATCTGCGCTGCTATTTCATTGTGGGGCATACCAGAGCCACTAAATATTGGCAATTTCTGACCACGAACAAGGGTATTCATACCATCTATTGTGGATATACCTGTCTGAATGAACTCCCTTGGATATTCCCTAGCAGATGGATTGATTGGATATCCATTTATATCTCTCATCTCCTCAGGTATTATATCTGGCCCCCCATCAATGGGCTTGCCAGTACCATCAAAAACGCGGCCAAGCATCTCTAAGGATACTCCAATTTTCAGAGTATCTCCCAAAAATTTAACGGTGGTGGATTTTACATCCAGACCCCTCGTACCTTCAAAAACTTGGACAATTGCCATATTCTCCCTTGCTTCAAGCACCTGCCCAAGGCGCTCTTTGCCATCTGGGCCGCGAATTCTAACAACTTCTCCATAAGCAACATTTTTTGTATTCTCAACAATGAGAAGGGGGCCCTTTATCTCCCTAATTGTTCTATATTCAACTTCCATTTACTCCACCTCTGCCATGAGTTTCTCAACCTCATCTTTCATCTTCTCTTCAATCTTTGCAAATTCTTCTTTGTATGTCTCATTTGATATTCTACCCATATAGGCAATATCCTCTTTTACGCTTAATTTCCTTATTTTATCCATTGATACCCCATTTTCAACTGCAAGGGTTATTAGCTCATGGAATCTAAGTATAAGCTTTAGCATAAGATACTGCTTTTCAGCTGGGCAATAAGTATCAACATCATGAAATGCATTTTGCTGCAGGAAATCTTCACGAAGAGAACGAGCTGTCTCAAGCAAGGCCTGCTCCTTTGCGGGTAATGCATCAGGGCCTACTAACTGCACAATTTCCTGCAATTCTGCCTCTCTCTGCAATATGCTCATAGCTTCTCTCCTTAACTCATACCACTCTGGCGTTACATTCTTTTCCCACCATTCTCTCACGGACTCAAGGTAAAGAGAATAGGAGCGAAGCCAATTTATTGACGGAAAATGTCTCTTATGCGCTAAATCCGCATCTAAAGCCCAGAAAACTTTCACAATGCGCAATGTGTTTTGCGTAACTGGCTCGCTAAAATCGCCTCCCGGAGGAGAAACTGCTCCTACAACGGTTACAGAGCCATATTTCTCCTTAGAGCCTGCAACTTCAACATAGCCAGCACGCTCGTAGAATTCAGCGAGGCGAGAGGCAAGATACGCAGGATAACCTTCCTCGCCGGGCATCTCCTCAAGCCTTCCTGATATTTCTCTGAGAGCTTCGGCCCAGCGAGATGTGGAATCTGCCATTAGGGCAACATGATAGCCCATATCCCTGAAGTACTCAGCTATTGTTATTCCCGTATAAATTGATGCTTCTCTCGCTGCCACGGGCATATTTGAGGTATTCGCTATGAGCACAGTTCTATTCATCAACGGCTCTCCAGTTCTTGGGTCTTTCAATTTAGGAAAATCTTCAAGAACCTCAGTCATTTCATTTCCTCTCTCTCCGCATCCAACATAAACTACAATATCTGCATCGCTCCACTTTGCAAGCTGATGCTGCGTGACCGTTTTACCCGTGCCGAACCCACCGGGTATAGCGGCTGTACCTCCCTTGGCTATGGGGAAAAATGTATCAAGAACTCTTTGTCCCGTTACGAGTAATTCTATTGGGTCTAATTTATTTTTGAAGGGCCTCTGCCTTCTTACAGGCCAGCGCTGGTACATCTTTATTTCTTCACCATTTATTTTTGCTATGGGCTCTTCAATGGTGTAATCTCCTTCATCAGCAATCCATTCAATTTTTCCCTCTTTTTCAGGAGGAACCATAATCCTATGCTCTACAATAATTGTCTCCTGAACTGTGCCTAAAACATCTCCCCCCTTTACATAATCACCCAAATTCGCTTTGGGCACAAAATGCCATTTTTTATTGGGATCCAACGGTGGTGCACTGGCACCTCTCTTAATAAAATCCCCAGTTATGCTTTTAAGTTGAGGAAGGGGCCTTTGAATACCATCATAAATCTGAGATATTATTCCAGGACCAAGCATCACAGATAATGGTGCTCCTGTCCTCTCTACTGGCTCACCAGGCCTTATTCCCGATGTCTCCTCATAGACCTGTATGGTTGCTGTGTCTCCATAAAGGCCTATAATCTCTCCAACCAAACCTTCTTCACCTACTTTGACCACTTCGTACATCTCACTTCCTCTCATTCCATCAGCAACGACCACTGGTCCTGCCACTCTAATTATCTTACCCATATTCTTTCACCTCTTCAATATATCTATACCTATAGCTCTTTTTATAACTTCCCTCATAGGGTCTTCATACACGCCCTTTTCGTGGAAGCCAGGAAGCTCCAATATAACAGGATAAATATCCTTTTCTTTCTTCCATTCTGCAATATAATCCTTTAATTTTTGGGATATGTCCCTTTGAATTATAATGATCGCTAAATCTTTAAACTTCTTTACCTCGTCAATTGAGTGCTTAGCATCCTCTAAATTACTAACTTCATAAACAATTTTTATACCTGCAAGCTGAAAGCCCACGACGAAGTTCTTATCCCCTATGGCTACAATCTTCATGAGGCAACACCCACTAATAGCTTATTAACTTTGTCCCTGGGAAGTTCTTCTAAGAATCCTTTAATTATGGTCTTTAGGTTTCTAGCTTCAAATTCCTTTGCTATTAAGAACATCATCGCTGGACCTGAAGATGTGGAATATGTTATACCCAAATCATTGGCTTTCTCTAGAAGGAAGTTATCCAAAGCAAGCTCTACTTCAAATGGGTCTTTTAAATCCCTCAAAAATGAGTAGCTTGTTCCTTCTAAATTTCCTAGTATTTCCTCTATGCTCCTTGATTCAGAAAGATTCTTTAGTTTCCAAGAATCTAGTTCATATCCTCCCTCCACAATGTACTTCTCAGCTTTATCATTTGTGTATTTGGCTCTTACCAAAGCTTTTATGTTATAAATATCAATGAGAATTGAAACTATTTTCTCAATGGCCTCTCTGCTATCCTCATCCAAAGTACTCTTCGCATCAATGAGCTTTTCTATCACTATTTTATCAATAGCCAAATCCACACTTTGAAGATCTCCAGTTTCGTTCCATACATCTATGACTTTTCGGAATGGTGTGACATCAAGAGCAGCAATTGCATCTTCAATGCTCGTGGCTTCAACCATATGACTCAAAATTAGTTTACTTAAGTGTTTACCCTCATAAATCATACTGTAAATCTTATCTTTTGACAAATTAGTGTACTTTCCCCTTAGAACTCTCCTGAGGACATTGGCATCAAATTTAAGCATATAAACCTCGGAGAATTGCCTAACTCCCTCTGGAAGCATAGATATTGCTCTATCCATCATATGGAGCATGTACCTCTCTATGTTCACATCCCAATTATCAAGCTCTTCAATTTCATACCCTTCCTTTTTTATCTCACTAAAAATCTCATTTATATTATTCATCTCCAAAAGATGCTCTAAATTCTCCTTTTCTGTGTACTTTGCTCCTATGGCAAATATAGTGGCATTGGGTCCCATGAACGACGCAATGCTGAGTATTTTCCTCAAGTAACCCATGAAAACAATTACTGCTATCAAGATGGCAATGAATGCCGACGACAGGGCAATTATTATCATTGTGTTTGCGTCAAGCATGCTCTCCCTCAAACAGCTTGCTTACTATCTTTTTCCTTATCTCATTTATCTTCCTTTCAACAAGCGCATCTATACTGTAATCAACGCCTCTCTCACCGTCAGCACTCTTTACCATTATGCCACCATGTTTTACTGCACCCATCACTACCTTTGCCTTAGGCGCTATTTCAGAAACAAATTTTTCAACCATATCTTTATCTTCGGGGATGCACACTATGGTAAATTCTTCTCCCAGCACATTCTTTGCATCTTCAATGGAGGAGCGAATATACTCGCTATATCTTGGGGCATTTTTTGCATTTAATTTTATTCTCTCTATTATATTTTCCATAAGCTCTTCCCTTGCCGCAAGTAGTTCTCTTCTACCCTCTAACTGCGCCTTGGATATGATCAATCTCTTTATACTTTCAACCTCTCTTTTTCCCTCTAATTCTAGCTTTTTCTTTTCCCTTTCCCACTTGGCGTACTCTTCATTCCTTATCTTCTCTATCTTCTCTCTCGTATCCTTCTGAATTTTTTTAATTTTTATCTCCACATCTTCGTTGATTCTTGATATTATCTTATCCACTGCTGTACTCATAGTGTTCCCCTCACAGCAATCCTAAGGCCAGCATTATCAAGATAGCAATCAGCAATCCAAATATAGCATAGGTTTCGCTCATCACAGATAACACTATGGACCTAGTTCTCGTTGAAGGATTCTTCACATAAGCCGCTGCACCAGCTCCAGCAGTTATACCCTGTCCTATACCGCTTATCCCCGCTAGACCAACTGCAAATCCTGCGCCTATCACACCAATACCCACAAGCATCGCTTGAGAAGATGCCATTGGTGGAAGGGAGCCAGACATTAGACCCATACTCATTATAACTATTATAGCCGCCAATAGAGCGTAAATTGACTGGGTTTCTGGAAGGACTGCAAATATCATTGAGCTGGCAAAGGCCTTTGGTTTTTGAGCTGTAGCCGCCGAGCCTGAAGCTGCCGCTATACCTTGTCCTATAGCAGTTAAACCGCTAAGACCCATTCCTAAACCTACACCTACAGCAGCTATTCCCATAGCCAGAGCATAAGATGTGCCTGCAGAGCCATTATGAATTAGAGCACTCATACCTTGTAGAAGAAGGATTGCTATCAGCAATCCATAAATTGCCTGAGTTTCAGGTAAGACGGTAAAGACAACTGCCTTGCCCAAGGCACCCTGCTTTTTACTCACTCCAATTCCAGTTCCCGCAACTATACCCTGACCTATTGCACTAAGGCCTGCAATACCTACTGATAAACCTGCACCTATGGCTATTAATCCTGCCCCAACAGGTATATCTGCAGAGGGACTTAAACCTCCTGAGAAGGCACCCGTGTACATCAAAATTAATATGCCAACTAAAAGGCCGTATATACCTTGGGTCTGAGGGAAAGCTTGGAATATGAAAGCTGTCTTAAACCTGCTTGAATCTTCAGCTACAGCAGAGGCACCGCTTGCACCAGCAATACCAACACCAATAGCAGCTCCCATACCAGAGGCCCCAACAGCTATGCCGGCACCTATTAAGGCCAAAGCCATACCCAATGGCCCCTCATGAACTTTAACTTTCTGAGGACCATAGAGAATAGTGTTTCCTTCCATAACAGTTATATTGTAATCTCCAGAGCTTGAAAAAGACAGCTTTATTGGATTGCCCAAATACACACTTTGAGTGCCATCTTTCACATTAACTACAATCCATGTAAGGTTAGTGGGCACATTACCACTTTTAGTGGTATATTCAAATATGTAGTTATTACCAGCTACCAAAGTGGCATTTTCAAGGCCTGTTACCTGCATTTCATTACTATTCCATTTTCCCTCTTTAACACTAACTGCACCTAACGCTGTGCCACTGGCTATAACCACGCCGCTTATCACCATCAAGAGCAGTACTATAAACAGCATTTTTTTCATTTCTTTACACCTCCAGCTTCCACAAGCCTAGAATTCTTCCTTACCTCCCTAAATGGCTCAAATTTCACACCATCACCTTCATAGAACCTTGAAAAGAACTCCACATATTGTAACCTTAAAGAATGAACTAGAGAGCCCAATGATTGCAGAAGGGCATTACCAATATGGGCAATTATCAAATAAACTGCCAAGAATAGCCACAGGGCTGCTTGGAGATTTATTACTCCAATTATTCCCAATATTAAGAAAAACAACGCAATACCTGTCTTCTTCTTATCTTTCTTCCTAGCCACAAGGCCAAACAGGGCTATGCCAACTATGGCTATAGGCATGCAGCAAACCATACTTCCTGCCCCTACAACCATCGTAGATATTATACCTGCAAATAGATTAATAGTAAGGGCAATACCGGAAGTAGCCAAATCAAGAGCCAATAATCTAGAATAGGAGAGCCAATCCCCCACCATGCCGGTTATATCAAAAAATGCCATTGCATTAACGGCACTCTTCTTATCAATCATCTTAGCAGGTATTCCCGATAAAAATACTATGCCTATTGTCAAAATTACCCAGCTTATTGTAACAGTCATAGGAGCAAATGTCCACCACCCAAAGGACTTGCCTATAACAACCCCGCTACTGGGCAAAATTAAAAACCAGGATACCTCAGAAGTTAAAAACTCTCCATAATTCTTGAATTTGAGATGATGATATGCACCAAGAACCAATCCCAAAGAGATTTGTGATATACCTATAATAAGAGCAATAACCAATACCCTAACAGCATCTTGCATTGGATTTATCAAGGGTTGGTAATGAATAAATTGAGATAGCATATTATTTGAATCTAAAGGTCCAAATATCCCACCTTGGACTATTCCAAAAGCTATGGCCGATATTCCAGAAGCAAATAAAATCTCTCCAAGAGTCCTATTTGTCCAATTGTACTTTCCTATATGACGCCATAAGAGATAGCCTAGAAGGGCTATTATAAATCCATACCCAGCATCTCCCAATGTGAGACCGAAGAATGCTATGAATAAGGGTGCTATGATGATAGTTGGGTCTATATGGCCATATTTTGGAGTAGAATACATATCAACAAAAGCTTGGAATGGCCTAAATATTCTAGGATTGTTATACTTTACAGGTACATCATCGCCCTCTGCATCTTTCCATTCAATATGTACCAAGTCATCACCGGCAGATTTTATAACATTTATGGCATTATCAAGCTCTTTTTTAGGTATGAAACCCCTTATTATGGTAGTAAAAATCGTCTTGCCAAATTTGGGATGTACTTCCTCTTTTATTCTCTCATTTGTTAAATCATCTTTAAGAACTGCAAGTCTTCCATAGTATTTATCACGATACTCCTCTATCTTTTTCAAAACATCCTCTTTCTCTTTTTTCAACTCTTCAACTCTTTTTTCCATATCTTTTATAACCTTATCGGGCTTGCCTTTCCAACCTTCAAGCTCAAATTCAGTAAAATTGGAAAATCTAAGTGCAGCTTCAAGCTCTTTTTTATCTTCTATATAGCAAGCAGCTACTACCAAATAACTCCTATTCTTTTTCTTACCCATGGCAGTGTGCCATAGGGCAATTTTCTTATCTTTTTCCAAATTCAAGAGCGTTTCCATATCCCTTACTATTCCTGCAGTTATGTAAACATAGGGCCCTTCACCGAGGTATCCAATATCACAGGGCATATTTAATAGGTACTTGGCATAATTTTTCTGAGTATTTATATCTTCAATGGCCTCGTTTATATTCTCCCATTTAGTATAAAGCCCTAAAATTTTATTTTCAACTTCATCAAGCACATCCTTTGCATCCTTCATAATTTCTTCTCTTTCCCTATCCTTAGCTGGATACCTCTCGGGTGGCTCTGGGTTAAAAAGAGAACGCAAACCCTCATTTTTTTGCTTAGCTAAATTCAAAATTCCTAGAAGCTTTTCAATTCTAAACTCAAACTCTACAATTTGAGATATATCCTTAGAGGGGCTACCACTCCCAATTTCCTCAATATTGTGAGATGTAATATGGATAAAACCCTTTCTTTGCATGGCCTTAAGAACCCTATACTTGACAGAATCGTGAAGAAGAACCTCTACTTCCACCATCTTTGATGGAAAAAGCATGGTTTCACCCAAGTATCTCTCTAATAATCTCACTGGCTACTTCATTTATTTTGCTTTCATCAATCCCCCTAATTCTATCTATTTCCCTTCTGTACTCTGCCAAAACCTTATCAGCTTCTACATTTCCCTCCTTCTCAGCTTCTTCCTTCCACAGTTCAATTTCTTCTAAAAATTCTTCCCTTTTATTCTCAATTTCAACCCTTATCTCAACCTTGGCATCTTCCAAATCTTGTATACTCTTCTTCTCTGCATTCTCTAAACGGGATAATGCACTGTTTTCAGCTTCACGGATCCGTTTTATGTCCTTCTCAATCATGAACCTCAATAAGGATGATTACTTTTACATTTATAATAATTTTGGCTGGCCAAAAATTTAAGTTCAAGATAGGATATTAAGATACAATGAAAATTGATTTAAATGTTGATTTAGGCGAGAGTTTTAGCACATACAAAATTGGAAACGATGAAGAGCTTATGAATTATATCAGCTCTGCAAATATCGCCTGTGGCTGGCATGGTGGAGACCCAATGGTTATGAGAAAAACAGTTAAATTAGCAAAGGAGAGAGATGTGGCAATTGGAGCACATCCTAGCTATCCAGATAAACTTGGATTTGGAAGGAGGTATATGAGAATTAGTGAAGAAGAGGCAAAAAATTATGTGCTGTATCAAATAGGAGCGTTATACGGGTTTGCGAAAGCAGAAGGGCTAAAAATGCAGCATGTAAAGCCCCATGGAGCTTTATACAATGCCATGGTTAAAGAGGAAGAGCTTGCAATGGGAATTATTGAGGGAATTTTGGAATTTGATAAAAATTTAATATTCGTAGGCCCATCTAACTCAAAAATTATGGATATGGCGAGGGATATGGGTGCAAGGGTAGCTCACGAGGTATTTGCAGACAGGGCTTACAATTCAGATGGAACATTGGTACCAAGAGGCAAGCATGGAGCTGTCATAGAAGATAAAGAAGAAATTGCAAGAAGGGTGGTATCAATGATCAAAGATGGAGGGATAAGCTCAATTGATGGAAAATGGGTTGAGCTAAAAGCGGATACAATTTGCATCCATGGTGATAACCCAAATGCAGTTGAGATTGCCAAATATTTGAGAGAAATTTTAAAAGATGAGGGAATAGAAATAGTGCCCATGGGGGAGTTTATAAGATGATAAGAGCAGCTGGAGATTCTGCTTTAATAATAAACCTTGGAAACGAGATTGATGAGGAGATAAATAAAAGGGTGCTTTCCATAGCCAAAAGAATTGAGGAGGAGAAAATAGAAGGAGTAAGAGAAGTTGTGCCCACTTACACATCCATATGTGTTTATTATGACCCTCTAATTATCAGCTATGAGAAATTAAAATTCCTTCTAAAGAATTATCTTAGAGAAAAGCCAAAGGAAATAAGGGGAAAAATAGTAGAGATACCTGTAATTTACGGTGGAAAATACGGGCCAGATATTGAATTCGTGGCAAATTATAATGGATTGAGTGTGGATGATGTTATAGAAATTCACACCAAGCCACTTTACCGCGTATACATGCTTGGCTTCCTTCCGGGTTTTGCATACCTTGGAGGAATGGATGAGAGAATAGCAACTCCTCGCTTAAAAACTCCTAGAACAAGGGTGCTTGCTGGAAGCGTGGGCATTGCGGGAAAACAAACAGGATGGTACGCCATTGAGAGCCCCGGAGGATGGAGAATAATAGGAAGAACGCCAATAAGGACATTCAACCCTAATAAAAAAACGCCCAGCATCGTCTTGCCTGGTGATTATGTGAAATTTAAGGCGATAGAGGATGTAAAGGAGTACGAGGAAAATGATTGAAATAATTGAAGCTGCAGGGCTATCCATACAAGATTTGGGAAGAGAAGGATACCAAAAATACGGAGTACCTGTTGGTGGAGTTATGGATAGGTACTCTGCAATTATAACAAATTACCTTGTAGGAAATGATAGGAATGCACCACTTTTGGAATTCTTTATGGGAGAGCTGAAATTAAAATTTCTTAAAGATTCAATTTTTGCCGTAGGTGCTAACTCGGAGGTTAGATTAAATGGAGAAAAAATAGAGGCGTGGAAATCGCATATGGGGAGAGAAGGGGATACCTTGGAGATATCTATGCCGAAAAATGGGGTGTATGGATACATATCATTCCAAGGCGGTATTAAATGCAAGAAAATTTTTGGAAGTTGCTCCACATACCCTCAGGCAGGATGGGGGAGATATTTGAGAGGAGGAGATAAAGTAGAAATTCAATATTCAAGCAAAAAAATGCCTGAGAGGAGAGAATTACCAGAAGAATTGATTCCAAAATATGAAAAAGAACAAATAATAAGGGTGATTCTAGGGCCCCAAAGAGAGCATTTCACGGAAGAGGGAATAAGAACTTTTCTAAGCAATAAATATATTGTAACGGAAGAGTCAAACAGGATGGGATACAGATTAGAAGGGGCAAAAATAGAGCATTCAGAAAAGGGTGCAGATATAATAAGCGATGCGATTCCCCTTGGCTCAATTCAAGTGCCAGAAAGTGGCAAGCCGATAATTATGCTCGCAGACCATCAAACCACTGGAGGCTATGCAAAAATAGGAGTTGTAATCTCTGCAGATATACCAAAAGTGGCTCAAACTCCAATTGGAGGAAAATTAAAATTCAAAGAAGTTAGCGTAGAGGAGGCACAAAGGATATGGAAGAGGAAATGGAACACTTTGCAAAATATAAAGAGATACTTGAATGGGGAAATAAGGGCCTTGAGAGTGAAGATAAATGATGAGAGTTTGTTGGCATTTGTGGAAGAAATTTAATACTTCCTAGGTCCAAATATGCCCGTGCCTATACGCACAATATTAGCTCCTTCCTCCACCGCTATTCTCCAAGTTTGGGTCATACCCATTGATAAATATCTAATTTGCTCATCTCCATAGATGTATCGCAATTCATCAAATATTTCCTTTGTTTTTCTAAAATAGGGCCTTATATCCTCTGGCTTATCCACCACAGGCCCCATTGTCATCACACCAATGAGTTGCAAATGCTCAAATGAGTATATTTCATCCGCCAAATCAATGGCATCTTCTGGCATAACTCCCGCTTTCTGCGGCTCTTTGGCAGAATTTATTTCTATCATAACAAATACAATTTTATCCATATTTTTTGCTCTTTTATCTATCTCTTTTGCAAGCTCAACATTATCAACTGTCTCAATAAAATCAAAGATTTGCAAAGCTTTTTTCACTTTATTCTTCTGTAAATGCCCAATAAAGTGCCATTCTACCTTTTTTCCTATTTTTTCATACTTCTTTAAAGCTTCTTGAACATAATTCTCCCCTATCAAGTCAACTCCCGCATTTATGGCTTCTAAAATCTCCTCAACACTTCTTGATTTTGTTGCCGCCAATAGACGAACCCCGGGAGGCAATTCTTTCAATATATTCATTACATTTTCAGCTATGCTCATTAAAGCCACATTCAATTAAGAGATTAAAAACTTTCCAAAATAAAAAAGAAGGGGGAGGGTGGGTCATCGTGAGCTGTGAGCATTTGAAAAATTCTAGGTATGCTTATAAAATTTTTTATCCAAATCTAAGCCCTTGATTTTTAAATGAAATAAAAGAGATTAAAAATTAAGAGAGAAATATGCGGGCAATATCTCCGCTAAATTCCTGCGAGCCAACGAATTTCAATTTTGAGAACATTCAAAAATTCCTCTCTATTCTCCTCAGAGTAATGAGTATCCAATTCCGGATGAAAGCCGAATAGTATGACTCTTCCAGAATGATAATTGAACTTAATAGCTGCAGGTTTTTGGACTTTATCATACATCGCTAGAACTTTCACATTATCCACTGGTGTGAAATATGGCCCTCCCCAGTATGTCACATTGAATTTCTCTCCATTATACCAAGTTATGTTCGTTGGATGTGGTGGATTGTATGCGTTATTTAAATTATAATTACCAATCTCCTTAATTGGACCAACTGCATCTCCGTAGTAAAGGTCCAGAATATAGCCAGATACTTCACCATATTTTACCCCATTCCATATGGTGTAATTACTTGCAAAATAGGCTCCCGCACATACACCCATGTAAGAGCCCCCTTCTGCCACATACTCTCTTATGTTATTTATTTGCTCTCTAGATAGTGCCATTATCATATGGTCCGCTCTACCGCCGGGAAAAACTATAATATCAAATTTAAACAAGTCATAAAGATTGGTAAAGTTCTCAGGAATTAGAAATTGAGTATTAAACCCCATGCTTGTAAGAAGAGAACTAAGCTTCATATAGCTCTCCTCATATGCCCCATACCCTGCATATATGCCCGCTGTGAGGGAGGTATTTTGCAATTTATTTAGCTCTACGCAATAGGATGTGTACTCTTTCCCGTTTTTGAATTCTAAAATTCTCATATGTCCTTTATTTGTGTATGGAACAACTAACTTGTGGAGCATATGGGTTGAGCTCTCAGTGTAATTAATTCCATTAATTTCTATCTCCCCCATAGTGGATACATTTGAGCTCCATCTAACAAACATTTTATCCCCAATTATCGTAACCCTAAAATTAGGTGGCTCACTTATTGGGTTTGAGCTTATAACTAGGTAATAAAAAATTGATATACCAATTATTATAATAACAAAAACTGCAATTTTCTTTACTCTACTCAAATAATCACAACTCCTTACGGTGAGCTTCAAGCATATTTATGGGCTCTTTATTGAATTCTGCAAATGTGAGAACATTCTCATGTGCATACACTTCCGAAAGTCTGTCTTTGTATTTTAAATCCCTAAGAAGATGATGGTCCAAAATCACCTTGGGCACATTTTCGGATATCTTGATGAGATTTCTTATGCTTCTCTTTAAATCTTCTTGAGAGAATCTGTAGCCGAGGAAGTATGTGGCAGGGCCATCAATTATTGCAATATCAGGCGATTCTGATATTATGTAATCTGCCGCCTCTTCAACAATGGGGCCTTCTACATCTGATGCATGCAAAATCCTTGTTTTCCCATCATCAATAGTAGTCATTATAACAAAGCCCAAGCGAGTTTTCTCGTTGCCATGGGGAAATGGCTGGGAGAATTTTATTTCAACTCCTTCAATTTCATACTTCTTTCCATCCACATAATGCAACTCGCATTTCTCTGCAAATTTTTCGTGGAAAATATAAGCCCTCTTTTTCTGACTATAATTTATTTTTTCTTTCCAATGCTTTGCATACACTATTTTTCCCTTATAAAAATCCTCATCTGGGTCATAATGGTCATAGTGATAATGAGAAATAACAAAAATATCCGCTTTGCGGGCTAATTCTCTTATTTCCCTCTTGTATTTTTCCAGTGCCTCAATCTCCAATGGCTTTGGAGGCAAACCGTAGCGATAAGGACCGAGAGCGGCGGAAGGGTCTATAAAAATATTAACGCGAGATTCAATAAAAACAGAAAGAGAGCGAACTCCTAAAGAGTCCGATGCAACAGGGTAAATTTTCATAGTAACCCCGCTTTCTGGAGGATGAGTATATCCTCCGTGGTAAGGGGCTCACCACGCTTGAACTTCTCGTAAATCTCTTCTGCTTTCTTCTTTATTTCGCTCTTCTCTTGCTTCTTCTTACTAGCTATTCTCTTTTGTCTCAATCCAGCTATTATCTTCTCAAAATCACGGACATCCCTTGATGCCTGTAAGAACTTCTCATGCTCTTCATCTGCAATTTTCTTATTCTCCAGATAAAGCCGATGCGCCTCGTCCGCCTCTTTGCGAATCTCATCCACTTTCTCAAACAATTCTACCATCTTATTATGGTGCTCCTGAGCTTCTGCAACCAGCTTCTCTACCTCTCTGTGATACTTCTCTGCATTCTCCCTTGCCTCCTTGAGCTGTTTTTGCAATTCGTTCAACTCTTTGTTTTTCTTTGTTTCTTCCTCAATAACCTTCTCATACTCTGTTATCTTCTTGTAGAGAGAATCAATTAACTCTACGAGCTCTCTCTCCTTTTCGGGAGTCAATACCATGGTCTGCTGTTTAAATTCCAAATCTTTGAGTTTTTTCTTTAATCTGCCAATATTTGGCATATCTTTACGGGGTATAATCTTAGAACGGGTCTCTTTAAGCTTTATAGAGAGCTCTTTAGCTTTATTATTCCATTTTTTCCTTTCTTCTTTCAGTGTCTTAACTTTCTCATTTAGCTCGTCCCTTATCCTCTTATGCTCTTTGGCCTCTGCAAGAATCTCCTTTACCTGCTTGTTTAACTCATCTCTTTTATCAGCCCATTCTCTAGCTTCCTTGTTATGTTTATCTCTTAGCATCCTGTGCAATTCCATATCTTTTTTCCTATTTTCGTATCTTGCCTCTAATTCTTCCAAAAGCTCAGGCATGGGTAATCACTGCGGGGGGATAAGGGAAAAAGAATATAATAATTTCGTTTTATTTTTGATTTTCATTATTACCTTGGTATTTTTTGTATTCTCTATCCAATAAATCTGCTCCATAGTACTTCAGGAGCCATAATATTATCATTATCCAAGCAAAGGAAATGTATGGGTACCATATGTTTCTATAAGCAATAGATGCACTAAAGGAAATAAAAAGTGGGAAATATATCACAATAGATATAAGCAATGTGATTTTAAGCCACACTTTTCGGAAAATATGGTAAGGTAATTTGCAGTAATATGCTGCCACCATGTTTTTATAATTTATTTGCCACTTATAAAATTCATAATAATTAAAATCATGAGGCTCGTGCCTAAAAACCCATGAATTTGTATTGACTCGGATTCTAGGGTAATAAAATGTTATCAAGGTAGGCGCGATAAACAATCCCACTAAGAAGAAAATTATGAATCCCCATAATAAGTCCGGGACTCATATATGCACCTTATGGCTCCTTCTTTCCTTTCCAGAGGTCAAAGTAGTACATCATCTTGCAGGAATGTTCCACCATACTTGCTACAACAAAGGCCTCCTCTAATATACTGCCTCGGGCAAACACGCCATGGGAGTACACAACTGCTGCCTTCCTCTCCTCCAAAGCTTTAGCTAAATTCTTTGCAAGCTTCTCAGTGCCTATTCCCCCCTCTACAATGGGGATATCATGGAGGAAATAAGAACCTTCAGAATCTATGGGCACAATTCTATCTTTACCTTGCTCTCTATGAATTAAAGATTCTACCACCGCAAAAGGCGAATGATCGTGGATTATTGCAAGAGCGGATGTATTCTTGTAAATTTCACGATGCGCAGTAACCTCGGAAGAGGCAATTAAATCCAAGGATGTGGGCTCATAAATTGATACACGGACAACATCATCCTTCGTTATCTCATCAAGCATGCTTCCAGAGCGAGTTATGTACATATAATCTCCAACCCGAACACTTATGTTTCCAAAATGAGAGCTAACAAGACCTTGCTCAACAAGTTTTTTACCAAATTTTGAAATCTCCTGCCACATAACAGGGTATATGATTAAAGATTTTTATTTTTCGTTCCTGTATAACAACATTTATTTACAAAAAATTATTTGCCCTCACACCAAACCCTTTGCTTAGGGCTTGTTTTGAAAATTTATAAATGGAGGTGATAAAGATGATAGCAAAGAAACCTTTGGATGAAATAAAAACAGAAGATGCAAAAAAGACAATAATTGAGATGCATAATAAGTTTGGAAAAACCATAAGCGTAAATGGCTGCTTTGGCAGCTCTGATATTGGTCAGATGACGGGCTTTATAGCCAGAGAAATAGTAAAAAGGATACCTAATGCTTTTATGAGATGCCCACTAGCTCTCTATCCAGAGATTGAAGGTCCAACGCAAGTTTTGCTCTATGATGATTATAATGTAGTTATTGATGGGTGTAAAGCTAGATGTCTCAAAAAGACCTTTGAAAAAGCAGGAATTAAAGTTGACCTAAGCTATGCCCTAGATGAGGATTTTGGCCTTACAAAAAGTGCAGGGCCAGATTTTGATGAGGAAAAAATGAAAGAGATCGCAGAAAAGATAATAAAAGATATTGAAGAGAAGATACTCAAAAAATAAATATTTAAAATTTCGCTGTATTTATTTACTTTTAAATTATATCCTTTTTTGATGATTTCCTTTAGAAATCTCAGAAAGGATTACGTATTTATAATTGCTTTACTCCTCTTTATTATC
>WAPW01000080.1 GCA_015520565.1 Candidatus Aciduliprofundum sp.
GCATAATCGGTTGTTCCTCCTCCAGGCATGGCATTCCAGCTTATTATGCCGGGATAGCGAACACCGCGAACATCCAAGCCGTATTTCTCCCAGTAATATAGGCCGAGGAGCTCACCTGTAACTTTGCTTATTCCGTACATGGTTCTGGGCCTAAGCACAGTATCATTTGGGGTGTTATCCTTGGGTGTCTCTGGTCCGAATGCAGCTATGGAGCTAGGAACCATTATTCTCTCCAAGCTAAACTCTCTTCCAACTTCAAGAATATTGTAGAGACCAAGGATATTTACATTGAATGCAAGCTGGGGATTTTTCTCTCCCTTAGCGGAGAGTATTGCTGCAAGATGGTATATGGTATCAATATCGTATTCATCAATCACCTTTTCCAAGGACTTTTTATCCAAAATATCCAATTTCACGAAGGGAGATACATCATCGCTGGGCTCCCTTATATCAGCCACAATGACATTATCCTTGCCATACTTATTTCTCAAGAATGGGACGAGATTAGAGCCAATCTGCCCAAGACCACCTGTTACAAGTATCCTTTTCATCATAATCACCGAGAGGGGAATAAATTAAAAAGATTAAAAATTTTTGAGAATAGTGACATTTTTTATTTTTGCTCTCTGTATGCTCTCTTTCTTGCTATTATTATGGCAAATATTACTATGCTAATTGCAATTATCGCTGTTATCACCCATAATATGGGTATACCCAATGTTTCATTTACTGATCCAAGTGATCCAGAGGAACCAGTAGTTTGCGGTGGCGTGGTGTAGAAATTACTTGAATTCAATTTTACAACTCCTTTCTGTGTTTCTCCTTTATTTATGTAACCAGTATAGTTTTTATTTACAAACTGCCCATTGTCATATACACCCATTTGAAGAGTGTAATTACCGTTTTCCTGTCCCACTAAAGTATAAGTGTAATTTCCTGTAGGCAATCTTATCAAAATTACTCCGTCCTCTGCCCAGTAGTACGAGCCCGGAATATCCTGCTCGTTCTGGTTTACTATATGTCCATTGTCATCTTTAACCTCAATTGTAAATGGCGGGTCGCCATAGATGTAAGAATACTGGGGTTTGGGCACAGTGAAGCCTATATCAACCGAACTATCTATGTTTGCGCTCCAAGAACCGCTCTGGAATTCACAGGTTTCTATAGAGATGTGGACTGTAAGCTTTCCAGCGGGCAGAGGATAATCGCTGGGAATATGCACTCTGAGCGAAAATAACTCAATGCCATCTCCACCAAACAGGAAGTATCTACCTGTAACTCCAACAATGCCAAACATCGCGTATGAGTTAAGCTGTGTTTGAGAATAACTTTCCCATCCTGAAGTTTCCATATAACTTTCGAAATTGGATTGAAAATCGTTGTCTGAATACGCATCAAAATAATACCAGTCTCCGGTAGGCATCTTGACCATGTAGCTTGTTATAGGGACAATATCGCCAGCTGAGTCTTCTACATATAGTGATTTGATTTTCCATCCTGCTTCGGTTGCATAGTTATTTGGATTATCTCCTATGCCATATCTGTTGAAGGAGAATGCTGTGGTTCGATCGTTGAATAGATTTTTTGCATATATATGATCGATTTCAATCCAATCTCCATCCTTTACTATATCATCATCAAACGGGTTCCACCACTCATTACCCACAGTATATCTGCTACCAAAGCCAATCTTCAAATTGTTATCGTAGTTGTATTCATTTGATAGCGCAGAACCAGTCCCTGTGCTAAGTATAAATTTCATGGCCACATAATTATCGCTTATTATTCTATATACTCTATCTGATTTATAATCCGATTTGTAGCCATCTTTTATCGCATAACCTTCTATATGGCCAACCGGGAAATCACTGAATTTTGCAATTCCTGTTGAATCTGTAGTGCCAACATGCTCATTTCCATACTTATCAAAAACATGAACTTCCGCATTCTTTGCCGGTGCTGTTGGCATGTCTGGGATATTCGTGGCCCACATAACACTAACCTCAATGTCCACTGTATCCTTTATGACAAGGATGTCTATCACCCTGCTAACTTTTCCAACACTTACATTGATTGTGACATCCATTTCTCTATCTGGAGCCGTCCATACAGTAGTGAAAAAGCCGTTTGAATCTGTGGTTACCTCACTATTCACAGAGCCAGCGGAGGCTTTTATGCTAACCGTTACTCCTGATGCAGGAGAATTGCCATTATAAACAACACCCCATATTGTGAGTTCCTTTCCCGGGTCTATGAATTCCGGGTCTATCTCTGGTGCAGTTTTAAGCGGATTTGAGGTCTTGTATCTCCAGTGGAGTTCAATGTTATATGCAGTAACTACAGCTATGTTAATTTTTTCTGTAACTCCATTAATGCAGGCTTGGTAATGTGAACATTAATTGTATCTGAGCCCTCATAGTTGCTTGCTGGAGTGTACGAGAATGTGAATGTCCCACTAACGCTTGAAGTGCCTGTTGAAGGCGTGACTGTGCCATGGGAAGATAATATGGATATGACTGCACCGCTAACTGCAGTTTCTGACCTCTCAGAGAGCAACTTAATGGTATACATAGCAGGACCCTGATTACTCACCGTGTGGGGACCATAGATAGAGACTTTGAAATTATCTTTCGGATTTGGGGTTACACTAACCTCATTGCTCGCTGGACCTTCAACTCCATTTACCCACGCTCTCACATAGAAATAATATGTAACTCCGTTACTTATTTGAAATGTAATATTTGCCTCTGTGGTTGTTGAATCATATTCTATAACCTCATTTTCACCTCCCGGCGATGTGCCTTTGTAAACCCAATACCATTTTGCACCATTTACAGGTGTCCATGATAGTTTAATCCAACCATCACCGGCAGATGCGGTTAGTATGGGACGAGATATCCCCTCAATGTTAACAGAAACATCTCTAGAGACTTTGCCATGATTTTCTGTATTAACATTTACATGGATCGTGGCTGTACCTATGTAATCCAATGGAGCATAGTATGTATCTATGTATGTCCCCTTCGAATTGGTATATCCTGAGCCGCTGTAAAAGCTACCATGGTCTGCACTTAGAGACACCAGAGCATTTGAAACTCCCACTCCATTGTATGTCACATTGATATATATCTTAGAAGAAGTGCGGGGCATTAAAGTGCTGTGAACATCAACATTTACCGAGAGCTGCCCATTGCCCCCGCTCTGTGGAGTGACACTAACTTCATTACTTTCCTCACTCTCTCCTGCTGAATTCACCGCCGTGACATAGTAATAGTATGTTTGCCCATTTGTAACAGATGTATCTGTGTAAGAGAGCGTGCTTCCATCCACTTCAGTCAGATAACTCTCTCCTCCCGAACTTGTGCCACGATAAATCTTATAGTTGGTAATTGAAGCTCCTCCATCATCACTCGGCGCCTGCCATGTCAGTGTTACCTGCCCATCCCCCGCCGTAGCCTGCAGATTCTGCGGTGGTGATGGCGGACCTTTATTTATTGAATAGACATAATGATCCCAAGAGCCGACATATATAGTGCCATCAGAACCTATAGCAGGAGAGGAAAACACACCACCGTATGTCTGATACTTCCACTTCAAACTGCCATCAGGATTCAAAGCGTAGAGATAATCATCATTAGAGCCGACATATATAGTGCCATCAGAACCTATAGCAGGAGAGGAAAACACACCACCGTATGTCTGATACCTCCACTTCAGTTTTCCCGGGTTACCGCTGGTGTCATAGGGACTCAATCCTGTATGCCTTAGATTGTAATGGAACATTGGCCACGGAGAGTTCGCGAGTCCACCGCGGGGTTTTTCTTTTTCCAACGAATAAGTTTTGTGTGTGGTGTTGCTGCCTTCAAAGCCAACTGCGAGAGAACTGAATAAAAGAAGCACTAAAATTCCCATCACTATAATTTTTATTTTTCCTCTCATAGGCATGGATATTATAACTTTAAAATAAAAATTTTTTGTTTATATCAAGAAGTGTAAATAAAAATATTCAGAAATTTTGGAAGATAGATTAAATCAATCCGAGTTCTTTTCCTGCCTTCTCGTAGGCGTTCAAAGCGTAATCTAGGTCTTCCTTTGTGTGCCCAGCGCTTATCTGATTTCTTATTCTCTCAAGTCCACGAGGCACCATTGGGAACACTATTGGCAATGCAAACACTCCAGCATCAAACAATTTGTGGGCTAGCTCCTTTGCCTTCTTACTATCTCTCACCATCACAGGCACTATTGGTGTCTGGCTCTTCCAGGTATCAAATCCTAAGCTTTCAAGCTCTTTCTTGAAATAATTGCGGTTATCCCAGAGACGCTGCACCCTATCTTTCTCCTGCATTACGATCTCTAAGGATTTTATGTTTGCAGCAGTCACAGCTGGTGGATATGCCGCGCTTAAAAGCCATGTGCGGGCCGTGTTGTAAATATACTCAATTACATATTCCTCTCCAGCAATCATACCTCCCATAGAGCCAAGGGCCTTTGAGAATGTGCCCATCTGGAAATCAATCTTCTTCTGCACTCCAAAGTGATGGCCTATGCCACGGCCCTCTCCAAGAACTCCTTCGCCATGGGAATCGTCCACATAGGTCATTGCACCATATTCATCCGCAAGTTTTACAATTTCATCCATTGGAGCTATGTCTCCATCCATACTGAAAACTCCATCGGTCACAACAAGGATATGCTCGTATTTGTCGTGCACCTGCCTTAACTTATCCTCCAAATCGCTCATATCAAGATGCTTGTAGATTACCTTATCCGCCCTAGAAAGGCGTATGCCGTCAATTATACTTCCATGATTCAGCTCGTCACTAACAACAACATCTCCCTTGCCCACAATCTTTGCAAGGGTGCCAGCATTTGTGGCAAATCCAGTTTGGAATGCCAGACCAGCAGCCGTCTCCTTAAACTCTGCGATTTTCTTATGCAATTTTTCCTGCAAATCCGTGTAGCCAGCAATGCTCCAGTCGCTGCCCGCGCCCCATCCGTACTTCTCAATTGCCTCCTTCGCTGCCTCTTTCAACCTTGGGTCATTTGCCAAGTCCAGATAATTGTTGGACGCGAGCATAACTGCCTGTTTTCCTTCCACAACAACCCTTGGACCTGAGGGTCCGAAAAGACGCAAAAGTTCCCATGTTTCACCGCGAGCTTTCATCTCTTCCAGCATCTTTTTAAGATGCAAAGTTTTCTCAGTCATAATATCACCCATGGAGAAAAATGCAATATGCAATAAAAATCTTCCTACACAAAATAAAAGTATATGATTTGGGATAACTCCCACGTGAGATGTTGGATATTTGATGTGGATGATACGCTTGTGAAATATGTGGGCTTTGATATGTATGAATGGTACGAATTCATAGCCATGCCTGTAGCGAAGAAATACAATATTCCCTTAGATTTCTCCCTGTGGAAAGGCATGATTGAAGGGAAGGTGAGCAGAAGGTACAGCAAAGATTTTGGTGTTCCTGCTGAGAGATTTTGGAAGGAGGTGGATGTAAGGAATCTTGAGTATCGCAAGTGGATGTACAGGCAAAATAGGTTAAAATTGTACGATGATGTTAAAGCCATAGAGAATTTACAGGGAAAGAAGATAGCTTGGAGTGCATCCTCACGAGATTGCATAAATTATGTGTTCTCCTTATTTCACATATCCTCCATTTTTGATTGTGTCATAGGCAAAGATTACGAGAATTACAAGTACATAGATGAGGTAAAGCCTTCTCCTAAGTTTATAGAGATAATAAAAGAAAAATGCGGATGCGAGGATTGTATTGTTGTAGGTGATAGTGAGAGAGATATGATAGCAGCTAAAAAAGGAGGATGCAAAGGAATTTTGGTAAGAGGAAAAGAGAGCAAGTATGCGGACTTAAAAATAGATTCGCTTTGGGACTTGCTAAATAAAAAGTTTTTATAGTGTATCCACATCCACTCTTATGGTGCGATGGCTATGGTACCTGAGCTGGATACTGCTGACGATAGGCATAGTATTCTATTTCTCATGGTCATTTCTATACGATGCATGGACTGACCTTGGGGTATATTCCATCTCAATAACCCTAATTGTATTTGGAATCCTTGGGGCTCTTTTGGCAAGGGTTGATTAATAGGGTTTTGCCACAAAGGCAATTTTATCTGTCTCTTTTCCACAAATTATACACTTGCCCTTTTTCTTCTCGAAAGGTATCCCTATAATTTTCTTCTCAGTGAGCTCTTCAAGCTTGTGCCCGCATTCTTCACTTCCGCACCAAGGCACCGCTGCAATACCATTATGTTCCTTAATCTCCTCTATGCTATGTACCTCTTTTATCTTCTCATCCATCTCTTTTTTCGCCTTATTCAGCATACTTTTCTGAATGTCTTTCAGCAACTCGCTTATCTTATTCACATACTCCTTGCGAGAAACAAATACCTTCTCAAAATTATCCCTGCGCACAAGAACAACCTGCCCTTTTTCCATATCCTTGGGCCCAATTTCAAGGCGGAGAGGCACACCCTTGAGCTCCCAATCGTAAAACTTGTAGCCGGGTGTGTAATTGTCTCTATCATCCAAATGTACCCTATAATGTTCTTTTAGCTCATTCTCAATTTTTCTTGCCTCTTCCAATACACCCTCTTTATTCTTAGTCACTATGGGAATTATTACGACTTGAATTGGTGCAATATCTGGAGGCAGAATTAAGCCCCTATCATCTCCGTGTATGCCCACTATGGCTCCTACTAATCTCTCGCTCATGCCGAATGTGGTTTGGTGTACATAATCGTGGGTGCCATCCTCTTTTAGGTACTCTATCCCATATGGCTTTGAGAAATTCTGGAAGTACTGGTGAATTGTGGCAATCTGCAAAGTTCGTCCAGAAGGCATAATTGTTTCGGCACCTATGGAATAGGCAGCTCCCGGAAATTTATCCCAGTCGGTCTTGCGAACGAGAACATAGGGCAAGGCAAGCTTATCTGCAACTTTCTTCCATATCTCTATATTGTCCTTTATCTGCTCTTCAGATTCCTCAGCCGTGGCATGTGCCGTGTGGGACTCAAAGAAATGAACTTCTCGGACCCTTATAAATGTGCGAGTTTGCTTTGTTTCATAGCGAAATACATTAACAATCTGAAATATGCGAAGGGGCAAATCTGCATGGGAGCGAATCCAGAGCGAAAAAATTGGGTACATGGCCGTCTCACTTGTGGGCCTAACTACAAGCTTAACATCCAATGGCTCTAAGCCTCCATGGGTAACCCAATAAACTTCATTCTCAAACCCCTCAATATGCTCCGCCTCCTTCTTAAACTCAGTTTCAGGAATTAAGAGTGGAAAATAAACTTCCTGATGCTTGTGCTCCGTAAAAATCTTGCGAAAATACTCATCTATATTGCGCATAAGTTGCCAGCCGTATGGAAGCCATACATGCATTCCCTTAACGGGATACCTTTTATCAACAAGTCCTGCTGCTTCAATAACCTCGTTATACCACTCGCTGAAATTCTCCTTTGGAAATTCCATATGCCAAGAAAAGTATTTGGTTATTTAAAAATTCTCATCTCAAAGCATTGATATCTATTGCAAATTCCCCAAGTTTCAGGTCTTTAATCTCCTCTTCGCTCAATTTTCTTTTCTCTGTTTTATCGCTTATAATTGCACTGTTGCCAAGGGGGTCTTTTATTATAAGTGTGGCTTTCATCCGCCCGTGCCTTATATAACCTATTTTGCGTAAAACTTCTAAAACTGCACCCTTCTTCTCTGGACTATCATGCATAATCTGCACAAGAATATCTACAAATCTATTTAACACTCCTTCCACATTCGTTATAAACGCTTCCGATAGAGGCCCCGGCTCTAATTTTGCACCTATTTCAGGAATGAGAAGTGTGCCAGAAGTGGAGCGTACAACTTTTATGTACATATCTTCCTCGCTCTCGATGCTAACCTTATACTCCATGGCATCATGAACTTCAAGCATCATAACATCAGCATGGCGAAATCCGCAATTCTTACATATGATAGTTGTTTCTAAGCATTTTCCAAAATGTGGCAAATCTAATTCTTCTGCCCTATATACAAGGGCTTTCTTTCCGCAAACTGGGCAAGGTGCATCTAATAATGTTTCAACCATAACGCAAGCTCACCCCTAATTACATACTTACAATTCTTCAATTCTTTCACACTTTCAGTTCCTGTCAAGAACACGGCAATTCTGAGCTCTTTGATTATTCTCTCAAGCACTTTTATGACATCCTCTTTGGATTTCATAGCGGGCTTAAGCAATGCCCTTGCAATGCCAACCACATCCGCACCCAAAGTTATGGCTTTGGCAGCATCAAGTCCATTTCTTATACCCCCAGAGCCTATTAAGGGCATATTCAAATCCCTTAAAGTCAAAACACAATAGGGTGCAGGAAGTCCCCAGTCCCAGAATAGTTCACCTTCCTCTCCACCCCTGTAGTATTCAACAGCTGCAAAGCTTGTGCCACTCACACCGCTAACATCAATTGCCTTGAATCCTGCATTTTTGAAGAATTCAGCTGCATTTCTGCTTATGCCAGCACCTGTTTCCTTTGCTATCATACTATATTTCTTAGCAAGCTCTGCGAGAATTTCCTTTATATTACCCACCTTTGTATCTCCCTCAGGCTGTATTGCCTCTTGCAAGTAATTAAAATGGATATCTATGGCATGGGCATCAATCATTTCAATTGCCTTTTTTACCTCCTCTTCCCCATATCCAAGCGCAAATTGAGGAGCGCCTATATTTCCTATTCTCAATGGAATATCATATTTGGCTACGATTGAATATGTATCCTCCAATTTTGGGTTCTCTATGGCAGCCCTTTGTGAGCCAACAGCCATACCGATTCCAAGTTCCTCCGCTGCACCAGCTAAATTTTCATTTATTATCTTTGCAACCTTGTGCCCCCCTGTCATTGCATCAATTATAATTGGATAATTTAGCTTCTTTCCCAAGAATTCCACACTTAACTCTACATTCTCCATATCAACCTTGGGGATCGTCTCATGTTTTAATAGCACATCATCCCAGTAATTGTGATGCGAATTCACATCCTTATCAGCGCATATTTTTATATGTTCTAATTTGCGATTCTCAATCATTCAACCACCGTCCCTATGAACTCTTCATCATTCATAACCTTATTTATTCTCTCAGGATGGAACCCATTTATGACATACACTTTACTATAATTTGCAATTTTCCTCATCATCTCAATCTTGTAAGCTATGCCTCCAGTAACATCATCCACCTTTATGGCTGTGCTTGGCTCAACATTCCTCTTGAGCGTTCTTATTAATCTCGCTCCCTCCTGAGACGGCTCTTTATCGTATATTCCATCCACATCTGTGAGAAATATGGTTTTCTCAGGCCTAAATTCTTTGGCAAGATGGTACATTAAATAATCACCAGAGCATATATTTATCCCCTGCTCTTTATCAAAAATTATATCTCCGTAGGTAACAGGCACGAATCCAAGAGCAATAGATTTGCGAAATATATCCATTCTTGGCTCATCTCCATAAATGAAGAATGCGTGGGGAGGCAAAGATATTGCGGGAATGTCTCTCTCAAGAAGAATGTCCATAATTCTCAAATTCAAGTCCTCCATATCAAAGCCAATTTTAGCAAATCCCTCTCTCTTCTCATTTTCAAAGCCAGAAGTTATGGCATATTCCTTTGCTAAATGATGCCCGAATGAGCCACCGCCATGCACGATGAGCAAATTATTTCGGGGTAATTGTGCTGCTATTCTTTCCACAGCAGATTCTCTAAATCTGCGATATACCCTTTTATTCGTTATCACGCTTCCTCCCAGCTTAATGAGAAGCATAAAAAGAAAAAGGTCTTTATGTAGATAATATTTTTTATAAAATCAAGGAAAGAATTGCCAAAAGCACCAAGAGGGAGAGTAATGTGAAGTACAACCTGTGGAGCATCTTCTTTGCCTTTGCTTTTTCATAGTACCTCCTTGGCTCAATCTTAAGGGCTATTATTGCAATTAGACCTCCTGCAATCAGTCCAACTACATTTTCCATGCTCAAAAGCAAAGGCTTGGCTGCATAATTCACATACATGGCTAGGGTTATACCTGATACAGCGAGGGGAGGAAGCAAGGCAGCCGCTATTGCAATTCCCGCTATGCTCTCAGAGAGCCCCTTGGCATAGGCAAATACTGCTGCAAATCCAAGAAGAATAGCCATTAAGATGTATATGGGGTTTGTATCAAATCTCATCAAAATCTCAGGAGTGAGAGATACGGGAATGAATAGAGAAATTAGTATGGTGGCGAGATAAGAAGTTATAATTACGAGAATTAGCATTATGCCCATATTCAGCAAGCTAAGCCAAGCATCCTTGCTTCTTCCTACAGAGGTGTTTATAACAAAGCTGTAAATTGGGCCTAGAAGGGGAGAGAGGAGCATTGCCCCTATTATAATGGGCGCATTGTTCATAAAAAGTCCTATTAGGGCAATTATACCTGCTATTACTATAAGCGTAGTTTTACCCACATCTATTTTCGTGTACTTCTTTGAAGATGCTAAAAGCTCCTCCACAGTTGCCCTTCCTTCTTTTTTTATCTTTTTTTCTCTCTTTTGTAGCGAGGAGGATATAACAAAATCGGGAGAGGTTACTTCTATCACGCTTTCCCTATGCCTCAAATCCACGGAATTTTGCAATTTTGGAATTAACTCATCTAAAAGAGCATCATTTACATATATATCCACGCGCACTAGGCCATTTTCTAAATCTTCAACATTGTAAATTAAATCACCCGCTGCATCTTCAACCTTTTCAAGCTCTTTTTTCTGAGCTATGACCGTTACCCTTTTCACCGTTGAATATGTGCAACAATAGTATTAATATTTTCTGAAAAATCAAAGAGCTTCAAATTTGTACTTTGTAGGATTACCAAGTGCATTTAGCGCAAGTTTCAAAGCTTCTTCTTTCCTCATATCTTTCCTATATCCCCTTGCCAAGTTTTCCATAATATCTTTCTCTCTATCTCCTATTGCCCAGTAGTTTGCAAAATGGTAGCTGCCTGAGGGATCAAAAACTGCTATTTTTTTCTCTTTTTTAAATCCAACCATTACGCTTGCTCCAAGAGGCCTGTAGTCCATTTTAGTTGTAAATTCCCAGAATATTTTGGAAATCTCAAAAAGGATATTTTGCATCTCTCCTTCCATCTCCTTTATTTTGCTCATAACATACAAGCCATCAGCTGCAAGGCCTGCGAAGGTTGCTACAATCTCTCCGTTTGAGTATATTTTATCCGCATACTCAATGTTCTCATCATTTAAATCTGGATGCACAAATAGTATACCAGAAGAATAAGTAATTGCCACCACAGGCACGCCTCTCAAAGATGCTTCCTTTGCATATTCCAACTGGTATA
>WAPW01000081.1 GCA_015520565.1 Candidatus Aciduliprofundum sp.
GAATAATAGAATTCATTTATCTATTTATAAGCGTAGATATGTAGATAATCTCAATAGCCAAGGTTATCATATTTAGCCTATAAGTCATCCGTAGAAAATAAAAAAATCAAAGAAGTTTTTGGCGGAGCTGCTCGTAGTCTATCCCTGCTTTCTCGGCGAGCTTTTTTAATTCTCTCTCAGCATCCATTACTAAATCCCTCACTCTCTCCTTCCACATTTCAAAGTTCTTTTTAACTTCTTCAATTCCTTGCTCGGATATCTCTAAAACCTCCAAAACATGCATTATTCTGCTCTTCATCGCCTCTCCAAAGAACTTTTCGTAGCTCTCGTGCATGCGTTTAAACTCGTTTTCCTCGCTGTGAAGGCATTTCAGAGACTTCACTATGCCATCCATGTCAACCAAGCCTCCTCTATTCACCCAATCTATTACCTCATTCTCTATTATGCCTTTGGCATACATTTCCACAGTTTTGGCATGTTCCCTTATGATTGCTGACATTTTTCTAACAACATCATCTTCTCCCTCCATTACTCGTATAAATGCAAGATTTGCATCCCAGTACTTGCTTGCAAGCCCGGACATATGTGAGCCTGCAATCCAGCCAATTTGTTTTCCTGCGTAATGCTCTCTTCTTATGTAAAAGAACCATCTCAGCTCATCCAACTCCTCTTTCTCCTTGGATCCATACTTCACTCCCTTCTCGCTGGTAGGATAGCCCATCTTTCCTACATATTCCCAAAATTTCTTTTCCTCATTCATCTTCATCACCATATTTGCCATTGTTTCCAATATTATTAAATTTATTGCCGAAATTATTCCGATAAGAATAAATACTACCATGCCATTCATTATTTTATGATGCCATCTTTAAGTAGCATAAAAGAGAGAAGGAAAAAGCTGGGGTGGACACAAAAAGAGCTGGCAGAGAGGAGTGGGGTGTCGCAATCTGCAATAGCTAAAATTGAGAGAGGCAAAATGGAACCCTCATATAGCATGGCGGTGAAGATTTTCAATGCCCTAGATGAAGGAGAGCGGGAGAAGTACAAGGGAAAGAAGGCCAAGAATTTGATGAACACGGATGTTATATTTCTATCTCCCAAGGATAGAGTGAAAAAAGCAAGAGAGTTGATGAAAGAGCACGGGATAAGCCAGATACCAGTTGTGGATAAAGGTAAAGTTGTGGGTATGATCACGGAGAATGATATTTTAGAGGGATACGAAAGGCACGGAACTGGGATAGTTGATCTCTTAGTTGAGGATGTTATGGGTCCACCGCCGATTGCAGTGAGAAAGGACACGCGCATGGATGCCATTGTTGAGCTTTTGAGGCAGGAGCAGGCGTTGCTCGTCGTGGAGAATGGTGAGCTTGTGGGAATAATCACCCGGGCAGACATAGTTTACAAGGGATGAGATTTCAAAATCGCTGCGATGCGCAATTAGCATTTTAGCTTGCTCAAGGTATGAATGAATAGTTCGTGAAATGTTTAATATATGAGTGATTAAATGTTTCTCCGATGAATGCACTAACAAATTTTTTAGGCACTGAATGTGGAGAAAATTCGGTTAAGGAGGTGAGGTAGAATGTTGACGGATTCCTTGATAGAAGGGTATGTAAAAACGAAGCAAAAAGAATACCTAATGGCATTGATGCAAGTTATGAGTGAAATTGAGATAAAGGAGTTTGCATCGTGAGGTGATTGAAATGGACATAATAGATGTGTTTTTAGAGGTCATGCAAGTGGATGATGGAAATGTAATCCTGCATTTCAATTGGGATGCTAATACAGGGAATTTGATGGAAATACAAGAGGAATTTGAAAGCGGTGGAAGGATATACATAACTTTAGCTGCACCCATGCAGGACATAGGAACCTTGCAGGATTATGGCATAATAAACAAAGGAAATAAAACCACATTCAACGATACGGTGAATAAAATTCTTGAAAGATGGAACTTCTTTAAAGAGAAATTGAAAAATGGAGAAATAGAAATGCAAATACTCGCAGAAAACCCGTCTATTGTAATAGATGATGATAAAAGAGAGGCTTTTTTCTTGTTTTACAACATAATATTCCTTGCAGAGATAATTGGAGAGTATAAAAGGAAGGAAAAATACAAAAAATTGAGAATACAATTCTCATCCCTTGACGATGGAGAGGGAGAATTGGATGGCACGATTAAATTGAAAGTAAAAGAAATTGACACCGCTGATAACGAGAAACTATCTTCAGCATTGGTAGAAGCAGTATTGAAAGAAGAGGGAGATATATGATTTTCTCTCCTTAAAGC
>WAPW01000082.1 GCA_015520565.1 Candidatus Aciduliprofundum sp.
ATCTTCTGTGAGCTCAGAAATTTCTCCATCTCTAATAACTATTACTCTATTTGTATACTCTAAGAAAGCTGGTATGTCAGAGGCAACGAAATTTTCATGGTCTCCCACTCCTATAACAAGGGGACTATCTTTTTTTGCTGCCATTATCTTCCTCTCATTCTTGCTAATTGCAACTATGGCAAAAGAGCCTTTTAATTCTTTTATAGCTTTGAAGAATGCTTCTTTTAAATCCCCATTGTAATGCTCTTCTATCAAATGGGCAATTACCTCACTATCAGTATCTGACTTAAATTTATGACCATTCTTTATGAGCTTTTCTTTTAGTTCCATATAATTCTCAATTATTCCATTATGCACTATGGCTATCTCGCCCTTACAATCCAAGAAGGGATGTGCATTTCTGTCCTCTGGCACCCCATGGGTAGCCCATCTAGTATGCCCAATCCCTATGGTTCCATCAAAATTGAAGTTTAGGGAATCTATATACCCCTTTTTCTTCGCAACATTTATCTTTCCATCCACTATTGCCACTCCTGCTGAATCATAGCCACGATATTCTAACCTTTTGAGAGATTTTAAAAGAACTTCCTTAGCGCTTCTGAAACCTATATAGCCAATTATGCCACACATTATACCACTCTCTCCTCGTTGGAAACATCCTCTTTCAAAACCTTCAAAGCTCCTATTTTTGCATTAGAGCCAATAACAACCCCAGGATGTATCACAACAGAAGAGTCAATATATGCACCCTCTCCAATTATTATTCCAGCATTTACATCAATTATCTCCCCCTCTATAATTTTCCTCGCCTTGCCAGATAAGCCCACAAATTTTACCCCGAGCCATGCTTCTCTTCCAATCACGGAATCTTTCAAATATGCTCCCTCTCCAATACTCACATCATCCATAATCAAGGAATTTTCAATATAGCTTAATGCTCCTATTCTAACACCATCCCCAATGCTCGTATCTCCTATTATAACACTATTTGGGCCTATTTCACAATTTTCCCCAATTTTCACATTGCCATGGATGTAAGTGCCCGCACCTATCCTGCTATTCTCCCCAATCTCAACATTTCCTATTATTGTGGATTCTTCTATTTTTCCAGCTAATTTTCTAACATTTCTTCGGAGTGAATAACTATTCAATTCAATCAAATCCCAAGGATAAATTGCATCTTTCCACTCACAATCTGTAATTTTTAACCTTATATCCATATCATTCAAAATTTCGGGCAAATTATAAATCCCTTCTTTCATCTTCTCCTCTATAATTCTAAAAATCTCCCCATCAAAATGGCCCATCCCTGTAAACGCTATCGCCTCTCCATCCCAAGAGCTTCTTACAATCTTTATCTTTCCATCCACACTCTCAACAATTCCATATGCTGAAATCCTATTACTATGTGCACCAATTATTGTGTTAATTTTCGTATTGAGCAATTCTTTAACGCATCTTTCTCCCACAATGTTATCCCCGAAGAGAAGAAGGAACTCCTCATCAATTTTTGCTTGATATAGCGCGTGAGCCGTGCCAAGTTGCTTTTTCTGCTCAACATAATCTATATGCACACCAAAATCTGCCCCATTACCAAAATACTGCTTTATTCTATCAGATTTGTATCCCACAACAATGGTAATTTCCTTAATGCTATTATTGCGAAGGGCTTCAACAACATACTCAAGAATTGGCTTATTGCTCACGGGAAGCATGACCTTTGGCATATATGCTGTTAGGGGTCTTAAACGCATACCCTCCCCTGCTGCAAGTATTATAGCTCGCATATTTATTGAAATGAAGAGAAGTATAAAAAATTACCCTCCAAAGAGTTCAAATATAGCAAAGTAGATAGAGAAGAGAAGAAGGAAGAGCCCGTAAATTCTCCTCAATTTTTTCTTATCTGCATTCACAGTTATCCAAGCCCCGAGATATGCCCCGGGTATAGCGCCAATTGTGAGCCCAAGGGTTATGAGCCAGTCAATATGCCCCAAATACCAATGTACAAGAATAGATGGTATGGCTGCAAACAACACCATGGCAACGGAGGTGCCAATCGCTTTCTTTATACTCATTCCAAGAATGAGAAGGATGGGCACCATCAATATGCCCCCACCATTTGCAAGGAGCCCTGATAAAAGACCAATCACAAATCCCGCAAGCAGGATAACCCATACCCTCTTTTCCATCTTTCTCCTCTTCTCAGAGAACATCAATCTCACAGCAATGTAGAGAAGAAATGCCGCTGTTAAAAGCATCAATATTTTCCCACTTATATACTTCGTAGCATAGGCACCAATGAAAGAGCCCGGGAGAACAACGAGAAGCATCTTCTCAACCATCTTCCAGTCAACGAGCTTCTCATCCTGATACCTCTTCAAGGCTATTGAGGAAGATACAAGAGTCATTGGCAAAGGACTTGCTAGGGCAAGAAAAGGGGGAGTGAGGAAAAATATGCGCAATATGGGTGTGCTTATAGAACTACCTCCAAATCCAAACATTCCTCCAAGGAGCCCGATGAATATACCTGCAATTACGAGGTAAATCAAGTTTAGCACGAAAGGAGATTACAAAGCCATAATAAAAGATTTCCAAAGTGTTTTATAAGAGATGAGTGATATCCAGCTATGCTTGAATTTGGACCCATAAAACTCAGAGCTTGGGAAAGGGAGGATTTGAAGAAGGTACACGAATGGGAGAACGATTTTGAAACCATGCTTTACTCTAGAGGCATGCCTCAACAGGTTAAGAGCTATGATGCCGTTGTGAAGTATTACGAG
>WAPW01000083.1 GCA_015520565.1 Candidatus Aciduliprofundum sp.
CTGTTATGCATCCTCTTTCAAATCCTCCGTTGAGAAGTGAATCAATGCTCTCGCATCCGCTCTTTATTTTATCCACATATGGAAAAGAGAGCCACGATTAATAAATTTTTGGAAAAGAAAAAAGGAGGAGTGGGTGGGGTCAGCGTGATTTTATGCTATATTGATTTTCTCACGATTGTATTTAAAATATGCCTTATCATTATCGCAGATGATAAATTATTGCTTTACGAGCTTTTTTCCTCTTTCTTGGGGAATTACCTTCATCTTCGCATTTTCAAACTCTTTTCTCAACTCTTTTCCTTCAAAAAATCTATCTAGAAATATTGCCAAGGCGGCAACCTCGCTGTGTGGTTGATTTCCAACGGCCACATTGAAATCTGCAATTTCGTAAATCTCCCTTGGCACTTTCTCAGCGCCAACGATTATCATCAAATCCTCATCTTTTGGAATTTTTGGAATAACATCATCCACAGGCAACCCGTACATGGTTAGATGCACAATTGTGCCTTTAAAATTCTTTATTGCCCTCTTTAATGGGATCCCGCTAAAAATTTCAAAATTACCGCCGAATCTTTCAACTATATCTCTTACACTTTGCTCAATTTTCTCATCCTTTGTGGTTATTATAATTCTGTCTGCTCCAAAAGTTCTGGCAACTAATGCCACATGTGTTGTTATTCTCTTATCCCTCTGTGGCCTGTGTCCTATCCTTAGTACTGTTATCATAGGCGATCAATAAAGTCCTCATCCGCTTTAAATTCTTTTATTCCATTCTTCTTTGGCTCTTTTATTTTTCTCGGTATCTTGTGCACTTTCTCCGCTGGTTCAATTGCTGCTATGAAGAGAAATCCGAAGGCGAAAAATGATGAAATTAGAAGCCCAAGAGACAGGGCTGCCATCTCACCCAAGAATTCCCAAGAGCTTGGAGGTACGAGATATATGGAATAGCCCCAAATCACAAATGAAAGGCCCCACATAATTCCACCAATTAATGTGCTTATCCCCGGCTTTGCATTCTTTATCCTTGGCAACTCAAAGAACCAAGCAGTTAAAGCTGTGAAGAGGATAATTAGAAGCATGCAAATTAAGAAAAGCATAGAGGAGTTGAATCTGTAGAGGAGGTATGCGAATAATCCGAGGAGAACGAAGGATATGCCACCAACAAGTCCTATTTTTTCCTCATTCCATGGGTAGAAATAATTAAAAATCATTTGAGGACCTCCACTCTCATCCCCTTTATGTCAATTCTCGTGCTTCTTCTTATCAAGCCTCTGAGCATGATTTGACTTATACCCATCTTCTCCACAAGGTCCCCAAGGAAGATATCCTTTGAGGGCCCTATCGCTTTTATTATTTTTTCTTCCCACTCTTTAAATTCCTCATCGCTCATTGTTACTACCCTAATGACTTCGGCTGCCTCAATTATGGGCAATGATAAATTTATTTGGAAAAGGTCGTAGTATGTGTGATACGCCTTTTTAACTCCCTGATCTCCAGTCACCCACTGCGTCTCCACAAGCTTTATTTTCTCAAGGTATTTTAGAGCATCCACACCCTCTTCTCCATACTTCTCTTCAATCTCCTCAACTGTGCACCATTTCTTGGTTATCTCCATAAATACCTTCTTCTTGACTTCTGAATCGCAAGCGTGAAAAACGGAGACAAGGTCTCCAATATCCGCAATTACCTTAATTCTGCTGGCTGGCATATGGAGGATATTGTTTTCCACAAATATATATTTTTTGGGGTGTGTTTTTATTCGGCACTTACTTTGTAAAGGATTTGTGAGGATTGAGTTATGTGTTTATTAGAGATGCCGATTTTGCTAACGTTCTGCGGATAAACGAAGGTTTGCGTAGCAAACTTTGGACGAGCGTAAGCGAGTCGTTTATCCGCTTGTTAAGTGACCCCGATAAGGGCAAAGTGCGAAGTACCGCAGAGTGCCAAACACCGCAAGATTTCTTTAAGCTTATCATAATTTTTCCCCTTGTATATTTAGCTATTGGTTGAATAAATACCTATCCGAAACATTTTAGTGTCAATTAAAAATTCTCTACCCGTTAGATTTGCCCAATGGTTGATTTCATTTATCAAATCAAATATTGCATCAACATATATGTCTATGTATTTATCGTTTATCTTAAAAATTTTTAATAGTTTGTCTATGTTATATCGAGGAAAATCGCCGAAATCTGCCACCAAAAATTTATTATTTCCTAAATCCTTCAATAATAGATATCTATCTGGGAATTTGGCATTTTCTTCGTTTAAGTCTTTACCATCCACGATTTTAAATGATGATGCCTTTTTCTCTGTATCCACATAAAGGTCTTTTATTTTTTGTATTTGTTCCAAGTATCTTATACTCTTCAATAGTTGTATAATAACAATAACTTGTTCGTCTTCTAATCTATTGAGAATATAAGGGTTCTTCAAAATTTCATGTAAATTTTTTTCAATGAAATCCCACTTCTTGAATACTTGAAAACCTAAATATTCCTTTTCAGAAATATTTTTCTTAAGGTCGTCTCTTTTTAAGGAAAGAAATTTGTTAATGCCCTTTGGTGTGAACTCTCTTTCTTCTAATAGATATACCATCTTAGACAATTGATTGATTAAAGAAAGTATCTCCCTATCGATCTGCATTTTCGCATAATCAATGATTTCTTTATTCAATTTTTTCTTAGAATATTTCTTTGCTATTTGATAAAAAAGATATATAAAGGGTATTGCCATAAAAGCGGCGGAGATATTTACAAAAAGGTCTCTAAAATCTTTAGCTTGAAAGCCTAAAAGATAAAAAATAACACCTGCCAAAATAGAAGAGAAATAAGGGAATATTTTGAGGAATACTTTTCTTATAGTCATGTACTCTGCCCATTTCCTCTGTGTTTTATCAAACATTTATTTATCCTCCTTAGGAAAGCGGTGTTTGGCATTTCACTTAACTTTAGATTATACGCAATACGCATAATCCCCTTGTTATACGAGTTATTCGGAAGTTTTATTACCCCATAATCCATTAGAATTGATATGGGATTTGAGAATAAAAATCTTACCCCGAAATATAGGATACAAGCTGACAGCCGAAACAAAAGCATCAAAAATTTGCCCTCTCTCCTTTAACCCACTTTTGTCCAAAAAGAAATAAATATAACTACGAGCATTGTAGCATGGTGATGGCATGAAAGAATACGACATCATTGCTTTTGGTACAGGGAGCTCTATGAACATAGTGTCTCCTCTTTTGCGAGACCCGAAACTTAAAGTGGCGGTGATAGAGAATGAAAAGGCGGGGGGTATATGTTTAACAAGGGGCTGCATACCTAGCAAGATGCTAATTTATCCTGCGGAAATAATGCATATTATACATCGTGCCAAGGAATTTTATATAGATGCAAAGGCAAAGCCAGATGCAGACGCAATACATCACTATGTGCAAAAATCTGTGGATGATGAGAGCAAGATGATTGAGAGGAGCTTAAAGAGCCATCCTCGCATAGATTATTATCAAAAAACAAGCAAGTTTGTGGATGATTACACTGTGGATGTGGGAGGAAAGGAAATTTATGGGGAGACTATACTCCTGTGCAACGGCTCAAAGGCGTATGTGCCAAAGATAGATGGGCTCAAAGAAGTGGGATATATAACGAATCGCGAGTTTTTCTATTCTCTAAAGCATGTGCCAAAGAGCATCGCCATAATCGGTGGTGGCTATGTTGCCTTAGAGCTTGGATACTTTTTAGCCATGATGGGCACTGAGGTGCATATTATTGAGATGCTTCCCGAGATTATAATGACTGAAGAGCCAGAGGCCCGCAAGCTCGTGTATAAGGAATTATCAAAATTCATGCATTTTCATCTTGGGTACAAGGCAAAGGAAGCCCGTAAAGTAATGGGAAAGAAGGTTGTTTTTGCAGAAAATAAGGAGGGGGATACAATAGAGATAAAGGCGGATGAGATTTTAGTTGCAGCTGGTAGAGCACCTTGGAACAAGGAAACGCAGGTGGAGAAAACAGGGGTTAAGGTGGATGAGCATGGATGGATAGTTGTTGATGAATTTATGCGCACAACCAAGAAGGGTATATGGGCCTGCGGAGATACAAATGGGAAATATATGTTCAAGCATGTGGCAAATTATGAAAGTGAGATCGTGTTTTACAATGCCTTCGGTGGAAGGAAGTTGAAGGTGGATTACCACGCAGTGCCCCATGCAATTTTCACTTATCCCCAAGTTGCCCATGTAGGTATGAAGGAAGAAGAGGCGAGGAGAAAGCATGATATTCTCATAGGCGACTACAAGTATCAAGATACTGCCATGGGCGAGGCTATGAAGTTAAAGGATTATTTTGTGAAAGTAATAGTGGACAAGGACACTTACAATATTTTGGGGGCAACCATAGTTGGGCCAGAAGCATCAGTTCTAATTCAAGAGATAATAAATTTGATGTACACCCGCGAGCAAACTAGCGCAATGTATCGCGCCTTGCACATACATCCAGCTATGAACGAAGTTGTGCAAAGGGCCTTCTACAATTTACAAGAGCCCTAATTTATGGGGAACCGCAAAACAAATACTGTGCCTTTAGGAACATTATTTTCTATTCTTACCTCTCCATTATGAAGCTCCATTATCCTCTTTACAATAGCTAGCCCTAATCCAGAGCCCTTATCCGATGCTAATCTTTCAAAGGGCTTGAAAATAATATCTCTCTTATCTTCAGGTATTCCTGGGCCATCATCTGCAATCCTTATTTCTACATTTTTTTCAAAAATATTACTCTCTACAATAACTTTTGATGCCCCATATTTAAATGCATTATCCAAAATATTCACAAAAACTTCTTTAAGGATTGGGAGAGCTTGGATATGGAAAGAGGAAACATTCTCTATTATATTCCCTTGAGGATACTTTTGCTGGATTAGTTTAATGGTACTTTCAATTAGCTCCTTTAAATCTATTTCTTCTTTTTTCATATCAATATTCTTGTTTCCCAGTTTTGAGAATAGCCTTGCTTTCTCTATTATATCTTCCGCCTCTTGAAGAGCGTTCATCATAGTGGGTATGTATTCGTTAGGGCGCCCTTCATTCATTAATTCCAAGTACCCATGGAGCACAGCCAAGGGATTTTTCAAATCATGGCTTACAATATGAAGCATAAGCTCCTGTAAATTCTTTGCCTCTTCCAGCTCTTTATGATATTCCAAGCTAACGAGAGCAACGGCCATGTGGGATGCTACCAAATCTATAAGCATTCTATCATCATCCGATATTCCATCAAGCTCATCGCTCTCCACATTTAGCACACCAAACAATTTGTGATTTGATGATATGGGTGTTGCATACTCACTCCTTGTCTCCGGATTAACTTTAAGATATAATGGCTCCTTGGAAACATCAGGGGCATAGTAAGATTTATTGTTTCTTGCAACCCAAGTAACAATGCTATTCTCTGAGCTTAGAGCTAAGGACTTTGGATGCTTGATGCCCTTCCACTTTTTAGCAGTAATTTTATCTCCTAAAATCTCGGCAATTACTATTATTTTTAAATTTAATATGGATGTAAGGGCGTTTATAGCGAGATCATAAATTTCCTCCTTGGTATGAGCAAGCTTGATTTTTTCAAATATTTTAACTAAGGCCAAGAGTTTTTCTTCCATATTTTTTATGCGGGTAATATCCTGTATGCTAACCATTACTGCTCTCTTTCCCTCCCAATCCACAATGGAGCTTCTAATTATTGTCCATACCCCATTACCTTGAGAGTCCATAAATTTCACTATGTAGGAGCTTGGAACGGGAAGTCCTTTCAATCTGCGCTGATAAGTTTCCCAGAGATAATCTCTCATATCTGGATGTACAAATTTAAGAAAGTTCTCTCCTATGGCTTCTTCTCTCTTGTATTTCAATAGCTCTGCAATCACATTGTTGGCAAATATTACCTTGGCATCTTGCACTATGACTACTCCCACAAGGAGATTTTCCAACATTGTTTTGTACTTTTCCCACTCTTCTTTTAGTTTTCTCTCAATATTCTTTCTTTCAGTTATATCCGAAATAACGCCCACAATACCAATCAATTTTCCATTTTCATCTTTTAGAGGAGAGGCATTTATTAGAACATCTAGAATTTCTCCATTACTTTTAACAAATTGTGCCTCGTAAGAATCGCTTATCCCCTTCTCCCTTAATTCTCCCTTTTTAATCATAATTTCCCTAGATTTTGGAGTTGCAAAACTAACAATTCTTTTTCCTATAAGCTCTCCAGAGCTATAGCCAAGCATTTTTGCAAAAGCATCGTTTACAAAGCTCAATTTTCCATCCATGCCCTCTATTACAATGCCAACCAAAGTGGTATTTACCAAATTCTCCAGCATATCTTTGTTCTCTCTAATTTTCTCGTATAAAATCACATTTTTGAGGATTAGCGATATATATGTGGCTAGAGTTCTGAGGAGCTTTACATCATCCTCCTTAAATGCCTCTGGCTCAAAACCACAAATAACTAAGGCCCCTAAAACCTCATTTTTGTGAATTAATGGAATGCCTAGCCAAGAGGATATGGTGTGGCCTACTTGATGAGTTTTAGATGGAAGTTTCTCTTTTCTCACATCTTTTATGTAAAGCATCTTTTTGTTGTATATAACCCACCCAGTCAAGCTCCCCTTTGGATTAAGTGTATATGCCCTTTGAGGAAGTTTCTTTCCTTCTTCGTAGCTAAATACCACGGTGAAGCTCTTCTTATCTTTATTCACCAACGATATTGCAAAGGAGTTGAAGTTCAAAATCTTCTTGAGATTCTGGTATGTTGCCATGAAGAAATCCTCTAAACTCTGTAATTTTGCAGTATTTAATACGAAATCATAAATCAATTGAAGCGTATTGTATTGCTTAAGGGCAAGAGCACCCTCCTCTTGTTTTTGTGTACCCATTATCTGAATAAATGTAATTCCATTAGCGGAGAATGCGTAAATTGCAGTGGATTTGGAATTTTTCAAATTAGTTAATTTATTCAAATCATCCACCTTTCCAGAAATCAAATCTTCTAGCTCTTTCTTTAAAGAATCATCTTCCACATAATTTAAGAAATTATCTCCAATGGAAATATTCGGTATGAATTCCTTTGCCCCATCATCATACTTCAAAATATTCAAATTCTCATCTATGGCTATAATTCCTATATTCGCCGAATTGGGAATTAAATCTTTATACATTTGTTCCCTCTTTAAATCATAAAAGTATTAATCTTTTTCTGCAAGAATCTCAAATCGTATAAACCGCAATATTCAAATATCAAATGCTATTAAGCACAAACGCTATAATAAATGGAGGTGAAAAAATATGGAAGGTGATGAAGATGGCTGTCGGGATTCACATCATAGCGGATATGTATGGTGTGGATCCAGCGCTCTTGGCTAGGGTTGAAAAGATGAAAGAAGTTTTTGAAGGGGCAGTTAAGTTTGCAAAATTGAGTAAGATTTCTTCTGATTATTATCAATTCAGGCCTGAGGGTGCCAGCGGTATTGTTTTGATAGCAGAATCCCATCTGAGTTTTCATACATGGCCCGAGTATGGGCTTGTGACTTTGGATATATACACCTGTGGCGACCCTAAGCAGGCCGAGATGGCTTATGAGTATATAAAGGAAAAGCTCAACCCTAGCCGTGTGGATGTAGTGCGTATGGAGAGAGGTGTGGAATTTGAGAACGAAGAAGCAAATATTGAGATACCTAAAAAGAGAAAGGAGCCCGTGGGAGCTAATTAAATTAGTGGATGCGGATTTAAACGAGTTCATTAAAACGCTTAAGAACCTTATGGATGAAGGATTAGTTGAGAGTAGAAATGGGAAATTGTATCTCACTGAAGCGGGCAAGAAGGAGAGGGAAAAATATAATTTAGAGATTTACGATATTAGATGCCCTGATTGTGAAGGAAGGGGTATTATTGAAGACCCGTTTGGCATTTTGAAAGAATACAAAAATATTGCATCCCAGAGGCCTAAGCCCACAGCGGATTATGATCAGGGTTATATAAAGGAAGAGGATGTGATGCGCCGCATTGCCTTCATTTATGAGCGTGGAGATTTGGAGAATGCAGAAATTATTGTTATTGGTGATGATGATTTGATAAGCTTGGGTATGGCATTAACAGGTCTGCCCAAGAGAATAGTTGTTTTGGAGATTGATGATAGATTGATAGATTTCATAAATGAGAATGCAAGGAAGTATGGTTTTCCCGTAGAAGCAAGAAAGTTTGATGTTAGGAGCGATATAGACGAGGAGCTCCGCGGGAATTTTGATGTATTCATAACTGATCCTGTGGAGACAATAGATGGTATAACCCTCTTTCTATCAAGAGCAGCAAGCGGATTGAAGGGAGAGGGCTCAGCAGGATACTTTGGGCTCACGCATTTAGAGGCCTCGCTCAAAAAATGGCAGGAGATTGAGAGAAGATTGTTAAGCATGAATTTCGTTATAACTGATATGCTGAGGGATTTCAATGTATATCCAATGAGCAATAATTTAGAATTGGCTGCGGAGGATTACATAGTTTACAGGGAGATAGCGAAAATAACAAACAGCAAGAGGATAGATGCAGATTTTTACCGCTCCACGCTTATCAGGATAGAAGCCATAGGAGATATTAAACCCTTGGTTACTGGAAGTGTGGAGCTTAGGGAAGAGATTTATGTGGATAACGAGTCCTTGGTAACCGCTATGGCTACGAGGCGAAAGAAATGATGAATCTCGTACCCACGAAGGTCTTCTTCACAAAGGGTGTGGGTAGGCACAAGAGCGAGCTTGGCTCCTTTGAGCGCGCTCTAAGGGATGCTGGAATAGCTCAATTCAATCTTGTGGAAGTGAGCAGCATATTTCCCCCAAATGCAGAGATGGTATCAAAGGAAGAAGGCCTTCAATATCTAAAGCCGGGACAGATTGTATTTGTGGTCCTCGCTAAGAATTCAAGTAATGAGCTAAATCGCTTAATATCTGCCTCTGTGGGCCTTGCCATACCCAAGGATAGGAGTAAGTATGGATATTTGAGCGAGCACCATAGCTTTGGAGAGACGGCAGAGGTGGCAGGAGATTACGCCGAGGACCTTGCAGCAGAGATGCTTGCATCTACTATGGGATTGCAGCACCATCTTGTTTGGGATGAGGAGAAGGAAGTTTGGCGCTTGGATGATAGAATTCTTCTAACTTCAAATATAACTTCCACCGCTGTTGTGGAAAAAGCAGGGGAATGGACAACCGTTGTTGCGGCAGCCGTTTTGGTTCCCTAATGCATCCTTTTAAATACTATGAGCTGTATGGGAAAATAAAAAAGAGGGCGGGTGAAAAAGCACGATAAGTTTTTCAGCTGTCCGTGCTAGGAGTGATATATATGGAAAATGTAAAATTTGAAGATATGAATATATCTAAAGGGACAAAGAATGCTCTAAAAGAGCACAATTTCTTTGAGCCAACAGAGGTTCAAGAGATGGTAATCCCTTTCGCAATTAAAGGCCGAGATTTGATAGTTCAATCTAAAACGGGCTCTGGTAAGACATTGGCGTTTTTAATTCCCCTATTTGAGAATTTGGATTCAGGGCTTGAAGCCATAATTTTGGTGCCTACAAGGGAACTAGCTCAGCAGGTTGAGAGGGTTGCTAGGAATATAGGGAAAGCGCATGGGAAGAGAACCGTTGTTATATATGGGGGGGTGCCCATGGATAGGCAAATAGAGGGTTTGAAAGGAGCATCTATGGTCATAGGTACACCAGGCCGTGTTATGGATTTGATGCGTAGGGGTTATTTGAATCTAAATGATATAAAATTCTTCGTGCTTGATGAGGCAGATAGGATGCTAGATATGGGATTCATAGATGATATAAAGTGGATTTTGCAAAAAACACCGAAGGATAAGCAAATGATGCTATTCTCAGCCACCATGCCCCCTGAGATAATATCCCTTGCGAGGAGATATATGAAGAATCCAGAGAAGATAATTCTCTCAGAGGATGAGCTCACCGCAGAAAATGTGGCACAGTATTATGTGGAAGTTGGAGAGATAAACAAAATTGCAAAATTATCCTCTTTAATAATTTCAGAGCCGGGAAAGTACTTGATATTCTGCAATACTAGAAGAAAAACGAAGAATATAGCGGAAATTTTGCAGAAATATGGATTCAAGGCCTTTGCTTTGCACGGGGACATGCGTCAAGCTACGAGAACACGCACAATGGATGCTTTCAAGCAGGGGAAGATTAATATTCTGGTATCTACAGATGTAGCAGCAAGGGGAATTGATGTGCATGGCATAACTCATGTTGTAAATTACGATGTGCCTTTGTACCCAAAGGATTATGTGCATAGAATAGGGCGTACAGGAAGGATGGATGCCAGCGGAAAGGCAATCACCTTCGTTACTAGGGAAGACAAAGAGTATTTCCGCAGAATAGAGGATTTCATAGGCAAGAAAATTCCAAAGATGGAGATAAAGAATGTTGGTAAGATAAAGGAGAGGGAAGATTACAAGGAAATGAGCGATATATTCGGTATGGTAAAATTCAATTTTGAGCTAAAGAATGAATTAAGCGAGTGGGACTTGATAAAGATTGCAAACAATGCGGGAATAGGAGAGAATAGCATAGGCAATATAATTTTGGATGGAAAGAAAGGGAGTATGAAAGTTCATTACCGCAGTGCTCCAAAGGTAAAAAAGATGAGGGTATTTAAAAGAATAGAATTGGCAAAGTGATTTATATACCCTAAACTCTTTATCTTTTGAGGATATATCTTCCTTCAATGGAGAACAGGTGCATAATTTGTGGCAAGAAATTGCATGATCCTTTTGCTCTTTATTGCGCTGAATGTGAGTACGAGCTCAAAAGGGCTCGCCTTGCAGATGAAGAAACTGTGGAGGATTATATAAATAGGGTTAAAATGGAAGAGTTGCACCCGCATGTGGATTTGAAAGGAATAAAATCCCTAGATTCATTTTTTTAAGAAATTTCAAAATCTACGCCATACATTGATTTTATGTATTCCACAATATCTTTGAGATTCTTGCTGTGGTATTCCACCTCGTTTTTCTTTGTTTTGTAGTAATGTCTGAAAACTTCAAATCTGCTAAAGCTTTCATTGTACCTTATTGATATGCGAAAGTTTCTGGGCGCATTTCCCTGAGAGGTTATATCAACCTCATTTCCCTTTCTCAAATATTCTTCAGATATTTGGATTGCCATCTTTCCACACCATCGTTAGTGGATAAGAAGGAATATGAAAAAGGTATAAAAAGATTTTATTCCTCTTTAAATAGTTTTTTCTCTTCACTCTCACTCAGGTCTATCTTCTTCTCTTCCTCCTCTTTTTTCTTCTGCTCTTCCAGGTCCTTTACGAGCTCCTCGTAGGAAGGAATTGGCCCTAGAACATCCTTAGCACTGCCAACTATTTTCTCAATATCCCTATAGCTCATAGGTGAGATTTTTTCCTCCTTCTCTTCTCCTGCAAGGTATTTCGCTGTGGATTCTATTAGTTTTGAAATTTCAAACGGGAATATTATCTTGGTTGCTTGTCCGTCTGCCACTTTTGTTAATGTGTCTAGCGAGAGAACGCTTAATGCCTTGGAAGTTAATGCTGCAGAGCCAAGAGCGATTATTCTATACCTCTGTGCCTCTCCCTGTGCCTGCAATATTGTGGCCAATCTCAAGCCCTGTGCCTCAAGAATCTGCGCTTGCCTCTTACCCTCTGCCTCTAAAATTCTTGCTCTCTTCTTACCCTCCGCTTCCAGTATTTGGCTGCGCTTTATACCATCTGCCTTTAATATTGCTGCTCTCCTCTCCCTCTCTGCAGCTGTCTGTGCCTCCATCGCCTGCTTAACCCTAGCAGCAGGGTCAACTTCTTTTATCTCCACAGCTTCAACTTTCACTCCCCACTTATCTGTTGCTTCATCAAGAACATCTCTCAAATGGGCATTTATTTGCTCTCTGTTGTACAGGATTTCATCCAAGTTCATATTCCCAATTACGCTCCTTAATGTTGTTCTTGCGAGGTTTATGGTAGCAAGCTTGTAATCTTGCACCTCAAAGAATGCCTTTTCAGCATCCACAACCCTGATGTAAATCACAGCATCCACTGCTGTTGGAGAGTTATCCCTAGTTATAACTTCCTGCTTGGGCACATCCCATGTCTGGGTTCTCATGTCCATTCTAATAACCTGTGCAAAGGGCCAAACAAAATTCAATCCGGGATTCAGAATTCCCCTGTACTTACCCAAAAATATGTAAATTCCCCTTTGGTATGGCTTGATGATTCTTATTGAAGAAGCTAGAATATAGATTATCACTATGGCTAAAAATATCGTTACTCCAATTATCCACCCTTCCATTTTATTCACCTCTTCTCTTTCACCACAACATGAACTCCCTCACCCTTTATTACCACAACTTTTTTACCAACATCTATTTCCCTATCCGCTGTGGCACTCCAAATTTCACTATCTATCTTCACTTTACCTTTTAAAGAATTTGGCATTACTTTTGCTGTAACAACTCCCTCTTTTCCAACGAGTTTGTCAATGGTTGTTGTAGTAGGCAATGCAGGTCTTGCTAGAACTCGGTAAAATGCCATTACTCCCAATGTAGCGACTACGGCAGTGGAAATGGTTATTATAACAGTTGACACCAAGCCTATGTTTGGCATAAATATATACACTGAGCCAAGGATTATTAGAACTGTGCCCGGTACAGCTATAAAAAATCCGGGTACGGAAATCTCAGCTAATATAAGCAATGCCCCTATTACCACGAGTATTATGCCCAAGGTAAGGAAATCCATATTGAACACTATGTACGGAAAGATATATAAGTTTTTGTAAAAAAATTGCTATTATTGGGGGACATAATTGTACCGCAAGGTTTATATTTTTGAAGAAACATATCAAAGTTGAGGAGGTAATCCTTATGGTTCCTCACAAGAAAAGGGAAGAATATGGATTGGAAAAGGATATAGAGAAGGAAGTTGAAGCAATTTTGAAGGGTGAGGAGGACATAGAATTTCCTTCTCCAGAAGAATAAATTCTTTATCCCCTCTTTCTTTTTTTGCAAAGATTAAATATGATTTTGTGCATGCTAATCTATGGGTGAGCCATGGGTTGAAAAATACAGGCCTAAAAGATTGAGAGATATTGTGGGCAATACTCAGGCCATAAACGAGATTTTGAGATGGGCCGAAGAGTGGGAGGAGGGTAAGCCAAGTTATAAAGCTCTAATTCTTGTTGGCAAGCCGGGATGCGGTAAGACCACAACTGCCAGGGCTTTGGCAAATGAAATGGGCTGGGGGGTTATAGAATTAAATGCATCGGATGTGAGAAATGAGGAGAAGATAAAGCAGATAGCGTTAAGGGGAGCAATATATGAAACATTTACAGATGAAGGAGAATTTATATCAAGCAGAAAGGGAGGAAGAAAATTAATAATTTTTGATGAGGCGGATAATTTGTATGAGGGGGTTAAGGATGGAGATAGGGGCGGAAAAAAAGCAATTGTGGAGACGATAAAAGCATCCAAGCAGCCCATAATTTTGATAGGGAATGATTATTATTCCATAACAAGCGGTGTTTGGGGCAAAGCACTTAAATCCATTGCAAAGGTTGTGAAATTTAGGGCCATTAATAGGGCGCAGATAGTCAAAGTTTTAAGAAGGATATGTGCCGCCGAAGGGATAAAGTGCCAAGATGAAGTTTTAAAATATATAGCGGGTAAATCAGGTGGTGATTTGAGAGCAGCCATAAACGATTTGCAGGCAATTGCCGAGGGCAAGAAAGTGGTTACTGAGGAGGATATAGCCGCCTTGGGCTACAGGGATGTAAAGAATGAGATTTATAAAACCACCCTTGTTATACTTCACACCGAGCACTTCTGGGAAGCAAAGAGCATGCTAAACAATTTAGACGAAACCCCTGATTTTGTTATGCTCTGGATTGATGAGAATATGCCTTTAGAATATACAAAACCCATGGATTTAGTTAGAGCGTACGACTACCTTTCCAAGGCAGAGGTTTTTCTTGGCAGAGTTATGAGGAGGCAGCATTACGCACTATGGAGTTATGCGATGGATATGATAGCTGCAGTTAGCGTTGGCAAGGAGGAGAAATATAAGAGGCATCCACGGAGATACAATTTTCCATCTTGGCTCATGTATATGAATAGAACCAAGAAGGTTAGGCAAGTTAGGGATAGCTTGGGTATGAAGTTAGGAAGGATTTACCACACTTCAAAGAACGATGTTCTTGAGAATATAATTTCCGATTTCTCAGTTATTTACGATAAGGATGAAAATTTAAGGAATTTTTACACGAGAATATTGCATCTCAGCGAGGATGAAATAAGTTATATGACCTCCAAGGATCCTAGAGAGGTGCTCAAAGAATCAAAAAATAAAAAAGGGTGAAGGTGGGTCAGTGTGAGCTATGCTAGAGCTTTTGCTTTTTCTTGGAATTCTAAATTTACCTCCATTGATTGAAGCTCCTCTATTATCTCGTCAATTTCCCCTATGATTTCCTCCAAATCCTCTTTTTTCATTTTTATCACTTATCAGACAAATGTCTGACAATTGTCATATATAACATTGATGTATATAAACTTTTTGCCATATTGCCATAACTTTTTAAGAAAAATTTATTTAAAAGCCATGCTTACTGCTAAGTATGTGGAAAACTCCAGTGCTCATAGTGAACTTCAAATTGTATCCTTCAGGGATTGGAGAGAAAGCTCTTAAACTCGCAAGAATTTTAGAAAAGGTTCATAAGGAGAGGGGGGTAAGTGTAGTAGCAGCTGTAAACCCTTTGGATGCTTTAAAAATTAAAGGGGAGGTAGATATCCCAATTATATTGCAGCATGTTGATGCTGTTGATTTTGGAGCTCACACAGGTAGAATAAATGTGGAGTTAGCGAAGGAATACAAGATGGATGGTTTGCTTATAAATCATTCTGAGAGAATGCTCAAAATATCCGAAATAGATTATTTAATTCAAAAGGCCAAGGATTTTGGGCTAGTATCTGTGGTTTGTGCTAATAACTCTAGGGTTGCAGGTGCAATTGCTTTTCTAAACCCAAATTTTGTAGCCATGGAGCCACCTGAGCTCATAGGGGGAAATGTTTCCGTATCTTCTGCTAAACCTGAAGCAATAGTTAAAACAATAGAAGCAGTTAAATCTATTAATAACATACCCGTACTTGTGGGTGCAGGTATAAAAGATGGAAAAGATGTGAAAAAGGCGCTGGAGTTAGGAGCAAATGGAGTTCTAGTGGCTTCAGGGGTGGTGAAGGCGAAGGATCCTGAAAGAGCGGTAAATGAACTTGTGGATGGGATGATGTAAGATGGCAAAGAGAAGGAAAAAGGTAGTAGAGGAAGAGGAGAAAAAGGAAATATTTGAAGAGCCGGAGTTTGATGTTAGGGATTTCTTGATAAAGGAGATGAAAAAAGCCAAGGGTATAATAATAGTTTTTATAATTTCACTAGTTTTAGGCATAATATCTGGCTACCTTCAAGTTTATGTAAGCGTTTATCTAGGTGCAGTTTTAGGTTTTGTATTTATATTTCTTTTGAAGCCCATATTAGCTAAGGCAAAGGCGGAGTTTTCTGATAAAAAAACATGGTTTTATGCCATTACCATGTTTCTCCTTATATGGTTCCTTGGATGGACAATAGCTTTAAATCCACCTCTTAATGATATTAGTCCACCACAAATAAGGTCTGTTCAAGTGTATAATGGTACAGCATGGATTGAAATATACTCAGCATCCTCTGGAATTCACCATAAAAATATTGATAAACTCCATTGGAACGGTTTGATGAGTGTTAGAGTATTAGCGACGGATAATGTAGGGGTAGATGAGGTGAAAATTAATGGCCATAAGGCGGTATTTAAGGATGGTTATTATGTAGTTTATAATATAAAAATTTATGGAAAAATAACCGTTGAAGCTTGGGATGTCAATGCTGCGAACTCATCAAATATAAATGAACATTATACAAAACTTGAAATTACCGTTCCCACGGGAAAGTGAAATCAAAGAAATTAGCTAATTTCCTTTTATCCAATTTTTCTATGAAATCCCAAATATCCCCAAATTTTATTTCATTTTTTAATTTATCAAACTCTTTTCCGAGTTTGTAATTTGGCAAATTATGAAATAGAATTTCATCAATGGAAGTATGCTCCCTTTCAACTTCTACAAAAAAGCGATAGCCCTTGATATAAGGACCCCGCAAGGCCTTGCCTTTCCACCTTCCAATGAAATTCTTTGAATTTTGATGCCAAACAGGCGGGCCTTCATGTATTTTAACCCTCGGCAAATTATTTTTTGAGAGTTCAATTATAAAATAAACTTTGGAATCTTGCACGATGTAAAAAGCGCTAATGACTCCGAAATCCTTCAAAATCTTCGTCAATGCTTCCATTGTCCTGTTTATCTGAGGATATAAATTATCGTCTATTATATCTGGTCTGGGAAATTCAAAAACATAGAAGAAAGTTCCACGCTCATTTATTTTTTCCTTTATTTTTTCATTGGGTAATGGAACAATTGGATTTGGGAAGAAGAAATTTTTGGTTGGCTTATCAATATAACTTCTTGAGGCATGGATGAATAAGCTCTTACTCTCCTCATTCACAGCAGAGGCAGCGTTTCTATTTGGGTCAACGGGGTCTATGAACACCACAGGGTCTTTAAATTTCTTACCTCCTTCCCCTAGGTGCAGATAAACCCTCTTTCTCCACTTTGCCACATTTTCCAATACATTCTCAAAGTTACCGTATTTTAAGATTAACAACTCTGAAAGATAACCGGAAAAGCCATGGATTTTTGCCTCTGCCCCATATATCCCTATGCCCTTCAAAAAAGCTTTTAGAAGGCGAATTTCGTCTCTTTGCCCTTCTTTCAAATTCTTTTTTATGTACTCAGTGTGAAATGGAGTTCTATCCACAGCGCTAATTTTTTCCTCCGGCTTGCTTATTTTATAGCAGGGAACAATATCCACTTCAAACCCATTGTAGATGCCTCTCCAATATGGATGCTCTGCATACTTTGCAAAGCCATCTGGAATTATACCCTTTCCTATCTCCATGCCCAAATTTTTCAAATCCTCTTTACTTATATCTCTTGGAAACCTTAGGAATATGTCTATATCTGGATTCTTCAGGTATGTGCCCTTGGCAACGGAGCCCACTAAAATTGCATCTCCCTCTATTTTTCTCTTTTTTATCTCCCTATTTGCTTTATTGAGAAGGGCATTTGCAGTATCCCATATTAATTTATCCTCCTCTTTTGTGGGCTTAATTTTGCGAAGAACATAATCCCTTATCTCTTGCTCATTATGGATATTATCGCCTCCGCGGGCTCGCCATTTGCCTCCTCCAATGCCTTCTTTGCCTCCTCCTCTGTGCATCCTGTCTGCTGCATAACTAGCTGGATATCCTCTTCCGTATATGGCAACTCTTCCTTTTCCTCTTTCTTTTCTATCTTTTTCAACTCCCCAATGACTTGCAGCATTTTTTGACCCTGTATTTCCATGGCCATCACTTGTGGATCTTCCACCACATAATCCCCATCTCTCGCTTTAATTATCACTTCGTAAGCGTCAATCTCCTTCGCCTTTAGCTGCCTCATGAGCCTTCTCATTTCCCTTGGATTTATCATAATGGGCAATTCCCTTGGAGATATTAAAATTTCTCCAAAAGATTTTTCAAGTAAATTTGAAAAAAATAAAGTTTATTTTACCATGTTCCTTACCAAAATAGCTAACAATTTGCTCAAAAAAATTAATTTATAGTGGAATGAAATGGATTATTTTATGCAATTAAAGGAAGTTGTGGAAGGTTATGTGAATAGAGAGGACTGGAGAGTGCATGAGAATAGCAACACAGGGTATTCTTTCTCAGGCCTTATGTTGCATGTAGCCGGGCATGCCATAGCAGAGTACACATTGGAGCATGTATATCCTAAGGAGATTGCAGATGCGCATAGAAAGGGGTATTATCATATCCATGATTTATCCTTTGGGATAATACCCTACTGTGCTGGATGGTATTTGAAAGATTTATTACTTAGAGGATTTGGAGGCGTAACTGGCAAGATAAATGCAAAACCACCGAAGCACCTTGATACTGCCATTGCACAGATGATAAATTTCTTAGGAACAATGCAAATGGAGTTTGCTGGCGCTCAGGCCTTTAGCAGTGTGGATACATACTTGGCTCCATTCATAAGGGCTGATAAGTTGAGCTATAAGGAAGTGAAGCAAAATATGCAGAGATTGATTTATGGTCTTAATATACCCTCACGCTGGGGCTCTCAAACACCATTTACAAATTTCACATTTGATATAGTACCTCCTGAGGACTTGGGTGAGGAGCATGCGGTGGTGGGTGGCAAAGAGTTGAGCAATACCTATGGCGAGTATCAAGATGAGATGGATATGCTCAATCGTGCATTTATGGAGATTATGATGGAAGGTGATGCCAATGGGCGCATATTCACATTTCCTATACCGACTTACAACATCCTCCCAGATTTTGACTGGGATAGTGAGATAGCTGATTTATTGTTTAAAATGACTGCTAAATATGGCACTCCCTACTTTCAGAATTATATAGGAAGTGATTTGGATCCTCGTAGCATAAGGGCCATGTGCTGTCGTCTTCAATTGGACTTAAACGAATTGAGGAGCAGAGGAAACGGATTATTTGGTTCTGGAGAATTAACAGGCTCAATAGGGGTAGTTACAATAAATATGAATCGCTTGGGCTACGAAGCCAAGGATGAGGACGAATTTTTTGAAAAATTATTGCATTATATGCAGCTTGCAAAAGAGAGTTTGGAGATAAAAAGGGAAATAATAAAAGAGAATCTGCGGAAGGGGTTGATGCCCTTTACCAAAATATATCTTGGACATTTTAACAATCATTTCTCCACAATTGGATTAATAGGAATGCATGAGGCCTTGATGAACCTTTTTGGATTTGGCATATATGAGAAGGACGGATTGATATTTGCAATTAAAACGCTTAAATTTATGAGGGAAGTGCTTCGCAAGTTCCAAGATGAAACTGGAAATCTTTATAATCTTGAGGCAACTCCCGCGGAGGGCTCCTCTTATCGTCTCGCAAGATTGGATAAGAAAATGTATCCTGACATATATGTATCGGGAGAGGATGAGCCCTATTTAACAAATTCAACATGGCTTCCAGCAGATTATAAGGTAAGCGTTATAGAGGCATTGGCACATCAAGAGGCTCTTCAAACCCTCTATACAGGAGGCACCGTTTTTCATACATACCTCGGAGAGAGAGTGAGCCCAGAGAGTGCTAAATCCTTGGCTAAAAAGATAGCGGAAAATACTAAAATTCCCTATTTTACAATAACACCTACATTCTCAATATGTCCAGAGCATGGGTATCTTCCCGGAGAGCAGTGGACTTGCCCCTATTGTGGAAGAAAAACTGAAGTGTATTCCCGTGTAGTTGGTTATTTTAGGCCTGTGGAAGCGTGGAACGGTGGAAAGAAAGAAGAGTTCAAGATGAGAATTAATTTCAATCTAAATGCTATGGAGAATCGCTGGAGGGTTTACAGAGATGTAGCAAAGAGTGTTGCCGCACCTGAAGTTGATATTGGAGGCAAGGAAGAGAAGAAAGTGCAGTTAATACTTATGTAAAAGGGATATGTATGCTCATTGCTGGCTACATTCCAGAATCATTCGTTGATTGGAGAGGGAAGATGGTGGCTACGGTGTTCACCTATGGTTGTAATCTAAGATGCCCCTTTTGCCATAATTACACCCTTGTCACAGAGCCACCTACCACTTTATTAGGCGAGGATTATGTTATAGATGAGATAAAGGGGCTTAGGGGATGGATTGATGGGATATGCATTACGGGAGGAGAGCCCACAATTCATAAGGATTTGAAAGATTTTGTAAAAAAATTAAGTGAAATAGCACCAGTTAAGTTAGATACAAATGGAACAGAGCCAGAAGCGCTCAAAGAGTTAATCCCATATCTTTCCTATGTGGCAATGGATATAAAAGCTCCCAAGCATAGGTACTATGAATTTGCAGGAACTGCAGTGAATATGGAGAAGATTGAGAGAAGTATAGAGATAATAAAAAAATATGCGAAAGATTATGAATTTAGAACCACTGCTGTACCCCTATTGAATATGGAAGATTTTGAGGAAATAGCACAATGGCTTCGCGGCGCGAAGAGATATGTTATTCAACAATTCTCAGCCCAAGGGGGAACATTAAATAAGGAATTTGCACATTTAAAGCCCTATGAACCTGAAAAACTCCATCAAATTTGTAATAGAATTAAGGGTAATTTTGATGAATGTCTAATAGCCAATTTATAGTGAATTTATTTATAGTTTGAGCGAGTAATCGTTGTTATGGGCAAAGGGGGTGGAAAGTGGGGAGTTCTTTATATGATGAGCTTTGCGATGTTCATCATGACCATTGATATGACCATGATGAATGTTTCCATTTCTGCTTTAGTTAGAGATTTGAATACAACGGTAAGCGGCATACAGCTTGCGATTGCTCTCTATACCCTTGTTATGGCTGCATTTATGATTGTAGGAGCTAAGCTTGCGGATATCTGGGGCACAAAGAAGGTTTTTGTAGTTGGATTAGCCATTTACACAGTGGGAACCACAATGGCTACATTTGCTCCAAATTTGCTAGTTCTTCTTCTTGGATGGTCAATTTTGGAAGGAGTAGGCGCAGCAATGATGATGCCTGTTACAGTTACATATATCACTAAGGATTATATGGGTAAAGATAAGGTATTTGCATTTGGAGTATGGAGTGCAATTGCTGGAGCTGCAGCGGCTTTTGGCCCAATTATAGGCGGTGTTTTCACCACATATCTCACTTGGCGCTTGGGATTCGGAATGGAAGCGATTATTGCCGTGCTAATGTTTGCAAAGATGGGTATTTTGAAAGATTATCAGCCATTTCGTAAGATTAAATTGGATGTTATTGGAGCTCTTCTTGTTGGAGTAGGTCTATTCTTAATCACCTTATCCGTACTCTTGATCGATCCTCTTGAAGACGCCCCAGTCATTGGAGTTTTGATTCTTGGTGTGCTAGTATTGATTGGATTTATTTATCATGAGAGAAGAATGGTTCGTAAAGGATTGGACCCTCTTGTAAATTTGAGATTGTTCAAGTCAAAGACATTTGTGGTGGGAAACCTAGTTAGTATATTTTTCCAGATAACTCTTGCAGGCCTTATGTTCACATTACCAGTGTTCTTGCAGAATGTAACGAGGTATAATGCTATGAAAACAGGGCTTGCTCTCGTGCCTTTATCCATAATGATGTTTGTCCTATCCATATATGGACAGAAATTGCTCAAATATATGAGTGCAAAGCGTATTATTCAAGTTGGCATTGTATTTGCATTCCTTGGCCTTCTCTCATTATTCTTCTCTTTCTCCCCCGAGGCCAATGCATGGTCTCTCGCTCCAGGTCTCGCTCTCTATGGCACAGGTCTTGGTTTGATATTCTCCCAGATAACAAATCTTGCAATGGTGGGTGCTCCAAAGAATGAGGAGGCGGAAGCCTCTGGAGTTTTCAACTCTCAGAAGCAACTAGGAATGAGTTTAGGAACTGCATTCATTGGTGCTGTTCTTGTATTGGGTATGATAAACGATGTGACTAGGAGGATATATGAATCCAATTACTTCCCCGATGCAACCAAGGAGGAGATAAAGACAAAGGTTGTACAATGGTTGATTCACATGAAGCAGGGGGAAATAACAATACCTCCAGAGTATCTACCCCATGTGAAGGAGATTACCAGAATAGCCCTTGCAAATGCTATGCAATCGGCCATGATATTCTTGATGATCTCTCTTGCAATAGGTGCAATTCTCTCAATTTTGCTTCCCAAACATCCGGGTAATTAGCTCCCCAAACTTTTTTCTTTTATGTTCTCAAATAGCACCCCAATTAATATTTCCGCCAGCTTTATTATGCGATAAGCATCTTTTTTGTACTTCCCGCCGGGCTTGTTGTGAGCGTATCTTGAGCGGGTGTCTGCAATAACATCTACTATCCTATCCATTGTTTTCTTCATGCCTTCTACATCATTTATCTCTGCATCTCCAAGGGCTTTCCACTTCTTCCCTAGCTCAGAGTTCTTCTTGTAAAAGTTCCAAAGTGCATTGAGGGAGGCGATGGTTTTCTCTCCTTTCCAAGAGTACATTTCTTTTGCCTTTTCATCATCGCCAACTTTACTCTCTATCTTTTCGTTCCATCTCTCTCTATAATTCTCAATGGTTGGAATGAGATGCACTTTGAGAGCTCTCTCCAATAAATTGTATATTTCTAGTATTGCCTTCTCATAATTCCCTTCGCGGTATAGGAGATTTGCGCGAATGAGCATAAGGGATATATCCCATGGCACCAAGGAGGCAAATGTGATTGGTGGAAGCTCCATGGCATCTAAGCCTTTTGGAGTTATAGTTATTTTCATACCCTTTTCTTCTGGAATCCGCAGGTATTCTAGGAGAGAAAGTTTGGCAATACTCTCTATGCCTTCTTGAATATCAAAAGGAGAATCTATGAGCTGCTGCCTGAGAATTGGCACATACCCGCCTGAATCTTTTATTATTTTTAAGATTTCCACATCTCTATTATTTGGCCCAAACTCAGAGCTTTCATCAGAATAGTTAAAAATTCCTTTTTTTATTTTCTTCTCCTCTTTCCGCACATTTTCCAGAAATTTAAGGTTGTTTTTTCTCAGGGAAACTAAGGAAAAATAGATGAAAATTGCAGATATTGAGAGAAATACAAGGGGGTATATCCAGCTCTGCCATTGGTAAACCAAGGAAGGTTTGTATGCTATGAGAATTCCGTACAAAAATATGCCCGCAGTGCCAAGAAATAAGAAGCTAACCCCAATTATACCCAATGGGGAGAGAATTACGAGGCGGAGCATCTTTGCGTAGGGATTTTCCATAATTTTGATAAGGAGCATAAGCATTTATAATTTCCTAGAAAGCTTTTAAATATGCATTTATTATTCATTATTTGGGAGTGGTTCATTTGATGGAGAATTTTGGCAAGAAGGGAGAGTACCCATCAATAG
>WAPW01000084.1 GCA_015520565.1 Candidatus Aciduliprofundum sp.
TATATATCCACGCGTACGAGGCCATTTTCTAAATCTTCAACATTGTAAATTAAATCACCCGCAGCATTTTCAACCTTTTCAAGCTCTTTTTTCTGAGCTATGACAGTTACCCTTTTCACCGTTGAATATGTGCAACGATAGTATTAATATTTTCTGAAAAATCAAAGAGTTTCAAATTTGTACTTCGTAGGATTACCAAGTGCATTTAGCGCGAGTTTCAAAGCTTCTTCTTTCCCCATATCTTTCCTATATCCCTTTGCCAAGTTTTCCATAATATCTTTCTCTCTATCTCCTATTGCCCAGTAGTTTGCAAAATGGTAACTGCCTGAGGGATCAAAAACTGCTATCTTTTTCTCTTTTCTAAATCCAACCATTACGCTTGCTCCAAGAGGCCTATACTCCATTTTAGTTGTAAATTCCCAGAATATTTTGGAAATTTCAAAAAGGATATTTTGCATCTCTCCTTTCATTTCCCTTATTTTGCTCATAACATACAAGCCATCAGCTGCAAGGCCTGCGAATGTTGCTATAATCTCTCCGTTTGAGTATATTTTATCCGCATATCCAGTGTTCCCATTATTCAAATCTGGATGCACAAATAGTATGCCTGAAGAATAAGTAATTGCCACCACAGGCACGCCTCTCAAAGATGCTTCCTTTGCATATTCCAACTGGTATATCCTACCTTCAGGAGAGAACATAAGCTTGGAATCGTAGTCTTTGGCCACAGAGGATATTTCTTCAAGGTACTCCATAAGGGCCGCCCTAAAAAGCTCCGCCTTGGAAGAGAACATTCCCGTGCGTACTAAAGAATCAAGGTACCTATCCACTTTATCCGGTATTACTATTCTTATCTCACTCATACATAATACCTCCTTTTTATTGGCTAAATCATGTATATTTCATGTATTTATTTAAATTTTTCGCCAAATTGCACCTGTAAGAAAATAATTTATAGCATCCTTTATTTCCTATTCCTCGGTGATTGGATGGAGTTAGATGGAATAATTGATTGGGCAAATAAGAATATAAAGGCAGAGTATGTAGAGATAAGAGGAGAAGAGTTATCAAAATTAAACATAGAGCTTAAGGATGGCACATTTTCAACCTTTACCTCCTTGAAATCCTCTGGCTTTGGAATTCGTGTCTTAGCTGAGGGTGCTTGGGGATTCTCTTCCACAACAAAAATTGAAGAGCTAAAAGATGCAATAGAAAAGGCCTACAAGATGGCTAAAGCCGCATCAAGGGGAAGATATGAGAAGATTAAACTTGCAGATATCAAAATTGTTGAAGATGAAGTTAAGAGCAAGATGAAGATAAAGCCAGAAGAGGTAGATGTTCAAGAGAAAGTTAAAAGAATGAAAGAATTGGAGAAAGAATTGAAGAAGGATAAAAATGTTAAATCAACTAGGATAACTTATCAAGACACATCAGGCACCAAAGTTCTATATACATCAGAAAGGACAAAGATAGTATGGGATATGGGTTATGTTTGGCAGTACATTTGGGCTACTGGAAAGAACGAGAGGGGTATGGCTGCCGCTAGGGATGAAATTGGTAGTGTGGATATGGGCTGGGAATTATTCCAAGAGGAGAATACCAATAAAGTTTCTAAAAGAGTCCTTAAAAAATTAAATGCACAGTTAAATGGTGTCTCGCCCAAGAGGGGTGAGTACCCTGTGGTGGCAGGCCCAATAATCGTTGGAATAATTGCACATGAGGCCTTGGGGCACTTGGCAGAAGCTGATTTGACGATAAATTCCCCCTTTAGAGATTTAATCGGAAAGCAAATTGCTCCAGAGTTCGTGAATATGAGTGATAGAATCGTAGAAAATGGATTTGGCAACAATGTTTACGATGATGAGGGCACAAAAATCAAGGATGTGCACATAATAAAAAATGGCATTCTAACGGAGATTATGCTAAACAGGGAGTATGCTGCTCGCTGGGGAATGGAGCCAAATGGCCATGCGAGAGCTGAGAATTACACCGTGCCACCGATAATAAGAATGCGTAACACAGTATTTGAAAGGGGAGACCATAGCTTTGAAGAATTGGTTGAAGGTATAAAATTCGGCTATTACCTTGTGGATTTCCGTGGTGGCCAAGCGGAACTGAACTCATCTTTCCAAGTAGGTGTGCAAGAAGGGTACATAATCCGCAATGGAGAGCTCGCAGAGAGCATAAAGGATACGAGCATAAGCGGAATAGCAATAGATGCATTAAAGCAGATAAGTGCCGTGGGCAAGGATTTTGGAATAGAGATGGGGCGCTGTGGAAAGGGTCAAACTGCATTTGTTAGCTCAGGAGGCCCGCATATGAGATTTGATAAGGGTATAGTGGTAGGTGGTCAGCAATGAATCTTATAAATTATGGTGAGAAATTTTTTGACGAGCTTGAAATTGCAAAATACAAAAGGAAAGAGGTATCCGTGGAAGTAGAGCTCAATCAAATTTCTATGTCTAGCACGGGGGATAGGGCAGTAACGGTAATAAGAGGAATTAAAGATAAAAAGCTTGGAATTTTCATAGTTGATAGCGACGATGAGGGAGAGATAAAGAAAGGAATTGAGCAAGCTGCCAAGAATGCAATGGCAAACGAGAAAGATGAAAAATGGGAAGGTTTGCCTGGGGAGCAGAAATACAATGCTCCAAATATAGAGATAAATTACGAGATTAAAAATGCAAGCCCAGATTTCTTTGTGAATCTTCTAAACGAGGCAATTAAAGATGTTAGGGCGAGGGATGAGCGAGCAATGGTTGCAGGTGGTGCCGCCGGCTCCTCTTGGCTTGAGATGAGAATTTCAAATTCTCATGGAATTGATATTATGCAAGAGTTTGGCTCTACATTTATGTACCTCTATGTTGCAGGGCGTGCGGGTAATTCTGTCACTCCGGGAATCATGGATTTTGATGTTAGGAGGGATATGCAGCTTGACAAGGACTTCGTAGTTTCTTCAATTCTTGAGAAATTGAAGTATGCTTACAATACGAAGAAGAGCGATAAGAATGTGGGAAATGTAGTAATGGAGCCCTTGGCCCTTGCAGAACTATTATATTTCACTTTAATCCCAGCAATAAGTGGGGAGAGAAAGGTTAAAAATACAACACCACTAAGCGATAAAGTTGGACAAAATGTTCTGGATGAGAAGATAACAATCTATGATGACCCATGGCATCCAATGAGCACAAATCCAATAATTGCGGATGATGAAGGAGTAGCTGCAAGAGTGAATAAGATATTTGAAAATGGAGTTTTCAATGGATTTTTATGGGATAATTACTGGGGAAATATAAGTGGATATGGAAGCACTGGAAATGGCACAAGAAATCTATCTACGGGAGGAATAGGAATTGGAGTGCATAATCTCGTCATAGAGGGAGGAAAGAAGAGCAAAGAAGAACTTATGGAAGATATGGAAGATGGCTTTCTAATTTCAGGATTTCAGGGAGCTCATTCAAGCAATCCAGATACTGGAGATTTCTCTGTGGTGGCAAATCCAGCATTTAAGATAGAGAATGGTAAAATTGTTGGCTCAACAGTATTCATGCTCTCGGGTAATGTGTATTCGCTCCTTGGAAATGTTGCTGATATATCCAGAGAACAGAGAAAGATAGTTGTGATGGGAAATGGTGTTATCCCACATATGCTCTTTGAAAATCTAAAAATAGCACCGGTAAGTAGATGAAAATGAAAGCGATTTATGCAATTTTAGGAATTCTTCTCTTACTCTTCCTCCCCATCGCCTCCGCATCCACAATAAATTTTGAAGTTAATTCTCCTAAAATCACAGACAAGTTTGTGGACTATGATATATCAAAGGTATGGGCAAGAGAGAATGCCACTATGGTTAAGATTACCATAGAAGTTTGGGGAATGATCAATGTTGTGCCACAAAAAGGGTACATAAAGGAGTACGATGTTAATATCACCACCAACGCTTATTATGTGCACTGCTTTTTGGTAAGCAACAACGGCTCTAAGCCTCTGGGCTATGTTATGCTGGGAAAGAAACCGCATATTGTAAATTACACCATAAACACATCCCAATTAACTTGGTTGGTGCCCAAGGGATTCTTTGAGAATATAACGGGCAATTACACTGTAAATGCCTATGCAGGCATAGCAGATTTATCCAAGCAAGAATTCATATTCCTTGACCACGCAGTTTATCCCCCTCCACCGCCAAAAGAGGAAAGTAGTGGCTTTCCTTATGAGTATTATCTTCTAAGTGGTGCAACAATAGTTGCCTTAGGTGTTGTAATTTATTTTGAATGGAAGAGGTTCAAGGCAAAGAAATAAATTTTTTAACAACCCCTCCATTCTCCATTTATGATTGAAATAAATGGTGAGAATTTAAAAATTGAAGATGTTGTTAAAGTTGCAAGATTTGGAGAGAAAGTGAAAATTGCAGATTCATCAATTCCTAAAGTTCTAAAATCAAGAGAGATTATTGAGAATATTTTGAAGGAAGGGAAAGTGGTGTATGGAATAAACACCGGGTTGGGAGAGTTAGTAAGAGTAAGGATACCGAAGGATAAAGCGAGGGAATTGCAGCTCAATTTGGTTAGAAGCCACGCCTCTGGCGTAGGCAGGTATATGGATGATGAAATTGTTAGAGCCGCTATGCTCATTAGGGCCAATAGCCTCTTAAAAGGATTCTCAGGTGTGAGATTGGAAGTAATAAAAATGCTGGTAGATATGCTAAATTCCAACATAATCCCATTAGTCCCAAAATTTGGAAGCGTGGGAGCTAGTGGCGATTTAGCTCCTCTTGCCCACATAGCCCTTGTTATGCTCGGCGAAGGTTATGCAAAATATAAAGGGGAAGTTGTGAAAGGGGAAGAAGCTTTAAAATTAGCGGGATTAAAGCCCTTAAAGCTTAAGGAGAGAGAGGGGCTCGCACTTTTAAATGGAACAGCGGTTATGGCCGCCTATGGAAGCATTGCCATTTACGATTCATACGAGATTATGAAAAATGCAATTCTAAGCGCAACTATGAGCTTTGAAGCTTTGAAGGGCACAGATAAGGCATTGGATGATAGAATTATGAAAGCAAGGGCACATCCGGGGCAGATAAAAATTGCAAAAATTATAAGGGATATGCTAAAAGATAGTAAGATAACTAAGGAGGCAAGGGAAGAGAAGGTGCAAGATGCTTATACCCTCAGATGCTTACCCCAAGTTTATGGAGCAGTTCTAGATACTATTGGTTATGCGAGAAGTGTGATGGAAAGAGAAATTAATTCTGCCACGGATAATCCCTTGGTTTTTGATGAGCCAATCTCTGGCGGGAATTTTCATGGAGAGCCAATAGCTCTAGTTATGGATTTCTTAGCAATCGCGCTAACAGATTTAGGCAATATGGTTGAGAGGCGTATAGCAAGGCTTGTAGATTCAAAATTGAGCGGCTTACCAGCATTCTTGATAGAGAACAGCGGCACAAATTCAGGGCTTATGATTCCTCAATACACAGCAGCAGCCTTTTGCAACAGAAATAAGATTTTGGCACATCCTGCTAGCGCAGATAGCATACCCACAAGTGCAAATCAGGAGGACCATGTGAGTATGGGCATGAACGCAGCTCAAAAATTGAGGGAGATAGTTGAGAATGTAAAGTACATAATTGCAATAGAATATCTATGCGCAAATCAGGCGCTCCACATTTCTGGCTATTCAGCGCAATCTGTGAAAAAAGCTATGGAAGTAATAAACATTGAAAAATTCACCCACGATGAAATATTCTCCTATTACATTGAAGAGGTAAAGAGAAAGATGGATATGGGGGAGATAACAAAAGAAATAGAGGAGCTCAACCTATATTCCTGAGCCTTTTCTTTATCTCTTTAACATCAAGCTCCGTAACTGCAAGGGGAATTTCCTCAATCGTTGCAAGTTTTATTGCGAGCTCGTCAACCTTGTGGGGCTTAACATAGACAACTGCGCTTGGTTTGAGTGGGTGGGCACGGATAGCAACCATTGGAGAGCGTCCATAATGAACTTCCGTGAATATCAAAGCCCTATCAATGCTCCACCCATAAACCCTTAAATAATCAAAAGAGCTGTAGTGGAGAATTGCCTTCAAGCTATCCAAAATTGTATACCCATAAATTTGCCTTTTAAACTCTCCCTCATTTGTTATCCTTGCATCAATTATTTCCATAAAATCTTCTACGCTCATCTGGTAAGGAAGTTCTCGCATGTCCAAAATTGCCTCTTCACCATAAGTGGATGAGAGTTGCTTTATCTTCTCCCCACCCCTCGCTTCATCTATCTCAATTAATGCATTTACAAATTTTCTAACAGTCCCAACTCCAGGGGATTTCCTTCTGCCACTTTCATAATCGCTTATAACGGAGGAAGACATACCTAAATACCTTGCCAATTCCTGCTGGGAAATATTAAACATCTCCCTCCATTTTCTCATAGTAGCTCCGGGTTTTGGGGATAAAACAATCTCCCCAGCTATCTTCTCTCGCAATTCCATAGGAATCCATGAGTGCATAAAATTTAAAACTTGCTTCCAAAAGGATAAATAGTAGCTTATGCATGAACATGCAAATGGATCATTTGAAAAATTTTGGCGAGGATCTTCGCACAATATTGAAAGGAAATATTGGAATTTTATTTATTACTTGGCTTCTCCTAAATTTTGGACACAGCATTGTTATGAGATTCAATGGCATTTACTTCTCGGCCCTAGGTGCAAGTGATGTTATCCTTGGGCTCATGGGCTCTTTAACATTTGGTATGATGGCCCTTCTTCAAATTCCCGGTGGGTATTTGGCAGATGCTTATGGAAGGAGGAGAATAATTGTAATTTTCACAACAGTTATGGCATTTTCAACTCTAATATTTGCCATAGCACCCTCTTGGCAATGGATCGTTGTAGGATTAATAATATCCAATGTTGCCCTGCTTTATCAGCCTGCATTATTCTCCATAATGATGGACTCGCTCCCAGAAAAAAGAAGGGCTGAAGGATTTGCTATAACAAACATATCAATGATTCCAGCTATCTTTGGACCAATAATAGGTGGATTTTTGATTTACAAATATGGAGTGGTTCCGGGAATGAGAATAGGGTATTTTGCAGTTTTTGCATTCTCTATAGCTTCTGCCATAATAAGATTAAAACTCAAAGAAACAATAAAGATTAAGAAGAGAAAAAAGAATAGATTTAGGGAGAGCATTAAGGTACTGAAAAAAATAAATCCAAGGGCAAAGGGATTTTTGATAATCAACATGCTTTTATCCTCAGCAAGCGGAATGCTTGGATATTTCATAGTCAAATACGCTTATACTTACACCTCCTCGTTAATTTATGGGATTGCAATGGGCTTGATTACAATCTTAGTTGTTGTGGTAGGCATACCTGTGGGTAAAAAGGCAGATATTATGGGCAAGGAGAAGTTCTTTACCCTTGGCATATTCTTATCTGCAATATCCGTGTTCATTTTTATAGTTCCATCTGTGATAGCCCTATTTGCCTATGCGGTTATATCTGGCACAGCTCAAGCGATAACACAACCATCCAATGCTGGACTAATTGCAGATTATGTGGGTATAGAGAATAGGGGAAGATACACTGGAATTTATTTATTTCTCTCTTATATAGCTGCTATGATATTCAGTGCAATTGGCGGCTATGTTTACCATATGCATCCTGCCCTATTATTCACCCTTTCAGGAGTTCTATACCTCATAGCTGGAGCAACCGCTATATTTATATTTCTTAAATTTAAATGAAGTATTGGCTTAGAAAATTAGATATATGGTTAAGAATTTACTATTTCGTAATGATTGCAACGAGAGAGAGGTGTAAGACGGGAATCGAAGAGTTAGATAGTATATTAAATGGGGGGATTCCTAGGGGCAATACCGTTCTAGTAACTGGCTCTTGCGGGACTGGAAAAACTACGCTTAGCTTGGAATTCTTAACTCGCGGCGCGCTCATGGGTGAGAGGTCAATGTACATATCCGTAACGGAAGTGCCAGAGAAATTGATTGAGAATATGAGCACTTACGAATTTTTTGATAAGAATTTAGTTAAGGAGAAAAAACTCATATTTGTGGATTTGCAGGAGATTTATGTAAAGTTGGGGCTTGAGAAATTAGAATTCACATTGGAGGATGTGAATATACTCGTGGAGCAAATAATAAAGATGGTAAAAGAGCTGGGAATAAAAAGGTTGGTTATAGACAGCATAACTTCAATATGCTATAGGCTCACTTCAAGGGAGCAAATTAGGGAGTTCATATTGCAATTGGGAAAAGCATTATCTGATATGGGATGCACCACTCTGCTCGTTTCTGAGCTCTTACCGTCCGCAGCTGGCTATTCACAATATGGAGTTGAGGAGGCCATAGCTGATGGAATTATTCTAATGGGCAATTTAGAGAGAAGGGGAGATTTGCTGCGCACGATTCAGGTAATAAAGATGCGAGGCACAACGCATTCTAGGGCAAAGTATGTGTTGGATTTGACCCCCATTGGCATACTTCTAGCCCCATTGCTCAAGGGCGGTAGTGTGGAGGTGCGATAAATGAGTGTATCATCCAACATTGTTGACAAGCTTAGCGAATTGCCTCCTGCTTCTTCCTTGGCTCTCTATGTGGATGTAAACACATATTTTGATGCCCTTCGTGCCATTGTAGATATATTTGCAACTAAGAACGATTTGTATGTATTCTACATTTCATCCACGATTCCTTCAAAGAACATAGTTGGCTTGCTTGAGATTTTGGGGGTTGATACCTCCCGTGTATTCTTCGTGGATACCATATCTCACCTAATGGCCAATGCAGGCGAGATGTCAGATAAATTTCTCTATATTGAAAGTCCAACAATGCTAGAAAATGTTATGCTCAAGATAGAGTACCTATTGAGGAAGTATAACGATAAAAAGGCCATAGTTGTTTTGGATTCTGTCAATTCTATGGCGATTCACAACGATTTAAAAATTCTATCGGAGTTCTTGCATATATTTGTAACCTCATTGCGCAGCTGGGAATCTTACATGGTGATAATTTCAATGAAGGAGCAGAATAGCGAAGAGATGATGAATATGCTAAATCTAATTTGTGATGATGCCTACGATGCTGGAGGGGAGGAGAAATGAAGGAATACACAACTTTGGGCATAGAGACCCTTGATAAGGCACTTATGAATGGTATTCCAAAGGGTTATACTATCCTCCTTTACGGCTCTCCTGGCTCTGGCACTGAGCTCTTTGCAAAGCAATTTGCAGCCGCTGGCGTGGGCAAGGAGAATGTAATATACTTTACCACTATTGAGAGAGATGAAGATATAATTGCAACTATGAAGGATTTTGGGTGGAACACGAATATAAAGATTGTGAATATAGGGGTTGAATACTACCAAAAAGTTCTGGAGAAAGAGTTGATAATAAGCAGGTACAGGGAAGAGGGCATACCCATCAACGAAATATTCCAGCCAGCGAGGAAGAAGGAGGAGAAAGAGATAAATTTTCTCACGAAGGTTACATACGAAGTTTCAAAATTAAAGCCCCCATTCAGAATAGTTATAGATTCCCTTGATTTCTTTATGAACAACTATGATAGGGCAAAAGTTATTTCCGCTTTAAGGACTATAAAAGCCCACGCTCAATATTATGGGGGCGTAGCCCTTATAACTATGCTCAACAATGTTTATGATACAACCTCGCAAAGCGGGATTGAGGAAATTGTGGATATAATTCTGGAGTTAGAGATGAGAAGGATAGAGAACGGATTTGAGAAATATCTCATAGTGAAGAAGGTTCGCAATCATCCAGAGAAAGTTGGTATATTCAGGTATAATGTAGACAAGAATGGAATAGTTCTGGTGTAAGGGAAAATGGAGAGAAGTGGCATAGCCAATTTACCATTGCATCCCGGGCATGCACCAAGATGGTTATTTAAGAGGATGGTTCCACTTTCAAGGGAGATCATAAAAATTATAGAGATGGAGTATGGCACGGAGGAAGTGCTAAAAAGATTATCCGACCCATACTGGTTTCAAGCATTCTCCTGCGTTATTGGCTTTGACTGGCATTCTTCAGGTACCACAACGGTAACCATGGGTGCCTTAAAGCAAGCTCTTAAGCCAGAGGATGGGGTTGTGGTGGTGGGGGGTAAAGGAGGTACATCTAGAAAAACTCCAGAGGAGATAGAAAAAATAAGCGAGGAATTTAGCTTATCCACACAAAGAATTGAAGGGTTGAAGTATGCAAGCAAGATGGCTGCAAAGGTTGATAATACCGTGCTACAAGATGGATATCAGCTATACCATCACACAATGGTAATAGATGAGCATGGAAGATGGGTGATTATTCAGCAGGGTATGAATGAGAAGAA
>WAPW01000085.1 GCA_015520565.1 Candidatus Aciduliprofundum sp.
GAGTACTTTATGGAGTTCAAGTACGGGCAATGGATAGCAATGGAGCGTGCCAAGAAGGTTATAGATGAAGTGTTTGAAGAGTTCTACAATAAATTTGGAAGAAAGTACTCCAAGGTTACTCCAGAGTTCTTGGAGGATGCTGATATTGTCCTAGTTACAATGGGCTCAATGACTTCTACCACAAGAGAATTTGTTAAGAAATTGAGAAAAGAGGGCAAGAAGGTAGGATTGCTCAAACTCACAACATTCAGGCCGTTTCCAAAGGAAGAATTGAAGGCAGTGCTCAAGGATGTACCCGTAGTGGCCGTGCTAGAAAGAAACATATCCTTTGGCTTTGGTGGAGCTGTTTACGCCGAGCTAGCTGCTACTTTTGCAAATGAGAGCAAGAAGCCAAAAATTATTGATTTCATAATAGGGCTTGGAGGAAGGGATATAACATTCAAGACCCTAGGCGAAGTTGTGGAAATTGCAGAGAAGGCATTGAAGGAAGATGTGGACGAGGTTAATTGGATTGATGTAAATAAAGAGGCCGTGCTTAAAGCGGAGGGATTACTATGAATTACGAAAAAGAGGAATTTTTTGCTCCAGGACACGGAATGTGTGCTGGTTGCGCTGCACCCATAATCGTCAAATGGGTTCTCAAACTCGCAGGTCCTAATACCATAGTGGTTAATGCTACAGGATGTTTGGAAGTTGCCACAACGGCGTATCCACGCACATCTTGGCGTGTGCCATGGCTCCATGTAGCCTTTGAAAATGCTGCCGCCGCTGCAAGCGGTGTTGAAGCCGCTGCCCGTGCAAAGGGTGAAAAATTGAACATAATTGCGTTTGGTGGAGATGGTGGCACTGCCGATATAGGATTCCAAGCTCTCAGTGGTATGGTTGAGCGCGGACATAATGTACTGTATGTTCTCTACGATAACGAGGCGTATATGAATACGGGAATACAGAGGAGCGGTGCTACACCATGGGGTGCTTGGACAACAACCAGCAAGGTTGGGAGTGCAAACCCGATTGGAAAATTACAGCCCAAAAAACCTGTGGCTAGGATAATTGCTGCTCATAATGCCAAGTATGTTGCCACTGCAAATCCTGCAATATTCAACGATTTCAAGAAGAAAGTACAGAAGGCATTGAGCTACGAGGGTGCAAGATTCTTGCATGTGATATCTTCCTGCACAACTGGATGGAGACATGATCCAAGTAAAACTGTGGAAATAATGAGGCTTGCATCCGATACCGGCATATTCCCACTTTGGGAAGTTGTTGATGGGGACCTTGAGAACATGCGCATAACTTACAAGCCAAAGAAATTCAAGCCAGTTGAGGAGTATCTAAAACCACAAGGAAGATTTAGGCATCTATTGAAAAATCCAGAGTATGTGAAGAAATTGCAAGAGCAAGTGGATGCTTGGTGGGCCAAGTACGGGCACCACTACAATCCATAACTCTTTTTTATATTTTTAATCTCAGCTAGGAATTCATCTATGATTCCTTTTGTTACATGGGGCATTATAACTATTCTTAAAGATGAGTATTTTGGATTTATGGATATGCCCCATCCCCTTGCATACAATTCCATTTTTACTTTTTCCACATTTTTAATTATTAAATTTACAATGTTCATTTCAGGTTGCTGCAGAATCTCTAATTCCTCCTCCTTCGCCCTCTTAACAAGATAATTCGTATTTTCCATACATTTCCTTACAATTTCTCTATACCCTTCCCAACCAAAATACAATTGGGCTGCATAGGCAGCTGCAACACTTCCACTTTGCCTTGTTCCCAGCAAGCTATCGTTTTTCTCTTCTATTAGATATGGTGCCTCTATTTCTATTTTCTCAAATATGTTCTCCCTACTAACAATTCCACCAGCAGGGTATGGTGCCATGCCCATCTTATGTGGGTCAATGGTAATTGTCCTAACTGCAGGAATATCAAATCCAAATTTTTTATTTGTGTATTTTAGTTCTCTCAAAAATGGAACAACATAGCCGCCAAAGGCGGCATCCACATGCAGAAAGCAATTATGCATTTGACAAATTTTGCCTATTTCTTCAATTGGATCTACGAATCCAAGGGGAGTTGTGCCTACCGTTGCCACTATTATATCCTCTTCCTTTATTTTACTTTTAAGGTCTTCAATGCTCATTCTCCCTTTTTCCATCTCTACTCTCTTTATTGGCAATTTTAGTAAATTTGCTGCCTTTCTTATTGAGAAATGTGCATCCTCAGTAGCTAGTACTCTTTTGTATCCCATCTCTCTTGCAACCCATAGGGCGATTATATTTGCCTCAGTGCCCCCGCTTACTATATGCCCGAAAAAATCTTCGCTGCCTGATGTTAATTTCAATAAGAATTTTATCACTTCTCTCTCCATCTCTGCAGTGCCCCTATACAACCCGGGATTTCCTAAATTTGCTTGATAGAATTTGAAAAATGCCTTTAATGCAATTTTTGGTGGCTGTGTGTACATTGAGCCCAAAATTTTTCCATCTTCGTAATGCATATCTTTGCGATAGTATTTTTGTAGCAATTCTTCTATTTCTTCTTCATCCATTAATTGCGTAATAGCAAGGATTGATTAATATTCTTTGCTTTAATATTCTTTAATAATTTTTGAAAGCTCACCTATATTATCAAGAACATAATCCACATTTTTTGCAGGTTCTTTTGTAACACCGCTTAGGACAAGCACTTTCTTAGCTCCTAATTTTTCTGCAAGAAGCATGTCCGTCTCAATCCTGTCTCCTACGACCCAGAGCTCTTCGCTTCCTAATATGGAGCTTATTGTATTCACATAGGGATCGTTGGGCTTTCCCATTACCCTTGCTTTTTTACCCGTTGCAGCTTCCAATGCTGCTACCATACTTCCTGCCCCGGGAATTAATCCCTCCTCGGATGGAAAATTCTTGTCATCATTCGTAGCTATGAATTTTGCCCCATTGTTTATAGCTAGGCATCCTGCCTTCAACTTCTCATAAGTTAAGGTAGTGTCCATTCCAACTATAACATATTCCGCTTTTGTCCAATTTTTTAAATAAACAATGTTCCATCCTATCCTCTTTATTTCCTCAAAAATGCCTATTTCACCAATTATAAGAGCAGAAGCCCTATTTTTCTCTTTTTTTAAAACTTCTGCCGTAACATAAGCGGATGTTATAATATTCCTCTTGCTTACTTTTATTCCCATATTTCTCAATTTCTCCACATACATCTCCCTTGTTCTTGTAGAATTGTTTGTGGCGAGGAGAAATGGAATGCCATTATCTTGCAGAAATTTTATGAATGAATCTGCACCTTCTATTTTCCTATTTCCTCTGTAGAGCACGCCATCCATGTCTATTACGAATTTCATTTGCATAGTGGGAGATTATCTGCATTGATTTAATATTTTTTAGAATAAGGGCTATGTGTTTTTATCTCATATATTTCCTTGCAAACACTGTCAAGAACACTGCCCACATAAACATTCCAAAGATTGCCTCCAAGGAGGCAAATATTTTTGCATATCCTATCGGATGCATATCTCCATAGCCAAGGGTTGTAGCTGTTACAATACTGAAATACCAATAATCCCAAGGACTGGAAGCACCTACAATTCCTCCAGAAATGTGATACAAGAATGGGAATAGTAAGAGGACATTGACTATCCAGTTATAAATTGGTTGTACCCAGCTTGTTCCATATGAACAGCTCCAATCAGCAATAATAAATTCTAAAACGTTGAACAAGTAAGCGGTAAAGATTCCAATAATATTCTTTTTACCGGATATTCTCGCAAATTCCTTCTCTCTCCCACACTCTATACTTTCTTAGTGTCTTCTTTCAAATAGAAAATTTACATCTGCCAATTCTCTTTCTCCGAGTTTCTCATAATGTTTTCTCAGAATTCTCCATGCTCTAGATTCGGATAACGGATTTTTGAAATATTCAGGTGAAAGGTTAATTCTTATATCATTTATGTAACTTGGAAATATTACATCTCCTTCAAAAATTGTTTCTGAAAAATCAACTATCCTTTTAATTTCAGCATGGCCAAAACTTACAAAATCCTTAAAAATCATCTTTTTAAAAAGGGATATTCTTTGAAATATTGCATAATCAAATCTAGTCTCTTTTTTGAAAATACTCCCTGAAAAATCC
>WAPW01000086.1 GCA_015520565.1 Candidatus Aciduliprofundum sp.
CTTTCATATTTTCACCCCACCATGCTTATCTTGAAAACGCAATTTTCATTGCCTATGCTCTCGCATTTCTCCTCTTCCACATTCACAATCGTTTTGTAATAATTCTCATAGATTTTTCTTATTATCCCTCTCAAAATGTGGCAGGTTGGAAATTTTGAGTTATGCACTTCCACAGAGCCCTTTACAATGACTCTATCCTTCTCAAATTCAATTTCATCAACCCAACCCCTAGCTTTCAGAATATCTTTTAGAGAATCAAAGTAATCCTCCCTTGGCAATCTCTCTGTTATTACCTCACCGATTACCTCTCCAGTTCTGAGCAGGAGGCCTATGGAAGCATAGGACATTATCTCCCTGTACATCTCTTCAATTTTCAAAATCTCCTCTTTCGTAACATAGATTCTATCCATAAAATCACCTCATAGAATCAAGGCATTCTGGACAAACGAGCATGCCGTTGTAGAGGGTTAGGCGTAGAGAGAATTGGCCACATACTTCGCATTTTCCTGCAATGTACTCTTTTATTTTTTCTTTCTCTCCATTCTCTTTGTGGATATTTGCATACTCTTGGGCGAGGGCTATGAGGTCTGGGGATATTCTTGCAATATCGTTCTCGGAAAGTATGCCTATTATTTTGTCATCCTTTATCACGGGTAATTTTCTTATTCTTCTCCTAGTCATTATTTTTGCAGCATCCTCTAAATTCTCGTTGTGGGGAATCATAATTATTGGAGTGCTCATAATATCTCTCAATTTTGTGCTTGGAGGTAAACCCTCCGCAATAACTTTTGTAATGAAATCCCTGTCGGTTACGATACCAACGGGCTTGCCATCCTCCTCAATGATTAGCGTGCTTATGCCAAATTCTTTTAGAATTCTTGCCCCCTCTTCTACTGTTAGCTCCCCAGATACTATGCGTGGGTTTCTAGACATTACTTCTTCAACGGTGATGCTCTTCATAGCCCTCGCCATGAAAATATAGAGCCCGAGGTTTATATACTTTTTGAAGAAAATTTCATGCGAATGTTTATATTGCATTATGAACCTTTATTCATATGGACGAGAAAACTCTAGCCAAGTATGGATTTACGGTTATTGATATTGCATATTTAAGTGATGACCAAAAGGCACTTTTAGAGCTTGAGCTTGGAAAGAAAAAGCCCAATAAAAGGGTATTAAAGCTCTTCAAAAGATTCTCATCTGTGAGCAAGAGGGTTGAGGGCTATACCACATATTTAAAGGGCTATGATATGGATACCAAGGCAATGCAGTGGATAACTGATATGTATTCATCCACGCCTCCATCAAGCAAAAATTACAGGATTATAGAGGATGTGATTCACAATTACACTAAGGTTCAAATCTGGCTTGGAAATTTCTTCTCCCTTATGAACTCATTCAATCATAGTATGAATTTAAGGCGATTGAGCTCTGCTGAGAAGATAATGAAGAAGATGGAGCTGGAAGCAGATAGGGGAAGAAGAATATTCAAGGCGTTTAACTCATCTCTCAAATCTCTAAGGGCATCTATAATGGGTGAAAAGGAAGAAGAGCCATCTCTAATGTACTTCACATAGCTCAAAGATTATCTGCGTGAATATATCCTCATCGGATATTTTTCCATAAAACCTTTCAAGGTCTTTTCTAAGGGCATCCTTGGAGATATAGCCATCCATAAGAACATCCTTATCCCCTAGCTCCCCAAATTTCTTTATATTTACCCCCTTTATTTCTGCCATACCAAGCTCCTTGTTGCCGCATCTTATTATTACTCTCTCTCCAACCTTGTAATCCTTTACCCCCAATCTCAGCGTAGCTTTTTTCTCACCCTTCTTAATTTTCTCCATGAAATCTTCGCTGAAATTCAAGTACTTCATCATTGTATCTACCTCCTATGAATTTTCTCATTATCTCCCGCAGTTCTATGACCACATAGGTGCCCCCTTTTCCTATTATTCTTCCCACATCCCCCCATTGCCCATGCTGCAGTACCTTTGCAATCAAGATTATCTCCTGCTCCTTGTTTAATTTTGTCCTGCTCTTCAGGAAGAAGTACGAGGATGCAATTTTGTAAATCACATCTACCATGGTTTCATAGTTTCCAGGACCCCAAGAATACACAATCAATCTCTTCCAGTCAATTGGGTCAAGTTCCAAATTTTTATACTTTGGTAGAGAGTTAAGAATTTCCCTTGCTATACTTGCCTCCATATTTCTGTGTATCTCTCCCAAGCTTGTGATGAATCTCTCTCCAAATTTTCTCCTCGCCATCTCAACTTTCTCTTTTATCTCATCACTCTTGGGATAAATTATTACAACTGAGTATTCCCCTGTGCTTTCATTTATCTTTGGAGATATGTGGATAGGATAGAATCCGTTGCTCGTCCAGAAATGCATAAGGCGCTCTGTGGCTCCGAAAGAAGAGCCAATCCAATTCCCATGCTCTCTTTTTATATTTTGAAGCATCAAGCTTCCAATGCCCATATCCATAAAATCTGGATGCGTTGCTATTCTGACAATTCTAAATCCCCTGTATTTGGCAAAATCCTTCATTCTGTGGTGTTTTATCATAACATCTGGGACAATATTGCCGGGGGGAGTTGTTCCGTAGTAGAGCTCATCGGCATAATTTTCAATATTTCCCTCTCTTGCAAGCTGCACGGAGCACACAACATGGCCTTTGTACTCCAAAGTCCTTATTTCATGGTTGGGAGCATCGCACAGTATCCCAAAATCGTTTGGATTGTTTCTATAGTGAGCGAGGACGAATATGCCGTAATATTCTCTCAATTTTTTCTCATCGTTTAGCAACTCTTCAATTTCGTACTTTTTGTACTCCAATTTCTCAATTTCCACTTTTTCAAGCTTGGGGGGCTCAGAATCTAAGAGCAATGTATCAAATAGCCATCTTTCCACAGGGTCATCTTTGCTGTATCTTATTGGCTCGCTCATCTCTATGGAAATTAAATTCTTTACCCTTTTTCTCACTTCTTTCATAAATCTAATTGAGAAAGAGCGCCCTGTACCCTCATACCCATGTGTAGTTGTGGAATATATGACTCTCTTCGCTTTTAAATACTTGAGCAAGAGAGGTACTGGAATGCCTGCTGCCTCATCAACTATTAGCAAGTCATATTTCTTTGGCTCTACATCCACGGGCTCTATATATTCAACTTTGAAATTCTTGCCAATTATGCTTTTCCATTTCTTTTTCACTTTCAAATCTCTTACCCTAGCACTTATCTCAAAGAATCTAAAAATTTCTCTAACATTTGAGAGCTCTGGAGCAGTTATGCCTATTCTCTTGAATTTTCCCGCAAGCATGCCTGCGGCTATGCCTAGCACGCTACTCTTTCCCCTGCCCCTATCTGCTGTAATTATCATAACTCCATGCTTTCCCAATCTCTCTGTGGCTTGTAAAACTCTAACTTGGTCTTGGCTCATGCACATCTCGTAGGCATCCCTTGGAAATCTCGTTTTCTTCGGTATTTCAATTTTTCTCTCTTTATTCTCGCACTCCAAATTTCCCCTCTTTGTTATC
>WAPW01000087.1 GCA_015520565.1 Candidatus Aciduliprofundum sp.
GGATTGGTGTGCAAGGAGAAGCAGAATAGAACGAAGAATTTTCAATGCCCAACAAGTGTATTTTGAGAAGCAAAATTCCGCTAAACAGTGGAGAAATTGAAAGGAAACAATGTTGTAGAGAGGTTTTCTAGAATTCCACTAAAAATTGGGCTAATTTTCCACTTCAAAAATGCAAATTGCAAAGAGAATGTGTTCTACACGAAGAAATTTGAATTCCGCCGTAATAGACAATTTTAAATAGAGGTTCTAAAGAGAGAAAAAGCGGTGATAAAAATGGCGAAAAATATGCCAGAGATACGGGTAAAGGTAAGCAGTGAGTTAAAGAAGGATATAGCACCACTAGCAATAAACAAGAATGGTACCCTCTATGTGGGCACTACAAACGGCACGCTCTACGCGATTGGCGGCTACGCCACTAAGGATGGAGAAAGCGGGGAAAATAGTATGCTATGGTATTACACACTTGGCTCCGGCGCAGTGCTGATAGCCGCCGCGGCGGTATTCGTATACTATCGCTATCGAAAGAAAAGGAACAGCGGAAAAGATAATGCACCAGCGGGTGGAAAAGATGGGGCATAATAACGCTGTACAATCCGCCCAGGGTCTCATGAACACAATAAGCAACGCCATGCTCAGTGAAAAGCACCGCGATGGTGATTACCATGGGATTTCAATATTTCTGCCGGATGACCAATCGTATTACAGTGGAAGTGATCGTAATACTTACAAGAACTTAGATTTCTCAAGTGCTACATACTGGGATGAGTTCTTAGATGTATTGTATGGGGGGTGAACGATGTGATGACTATGCAAAAGATTTTAACTCTCATCATATTTATAATTTTTTTAAATGTTACTCTTTTTGTTTTTACTCCTAGTTATGGTGAGAAAACTCAAAAAGATAAAGTGAAAATACTTTGGAAATTTGACCCTTGGGAATCAAATATATGCTGTAAGCCTTGGGTGAATTATATATTGCTGGACTCATATCAAAATGTATATGTATATGAGCATAAAGATAATGTTGGATATATCTATAAATTATCTCCAAATGGTACGCTTTTATGGAATATTACCCTCACAGCTGATAGTGCCGGCTCTATGCCATTAGTTCTTGGTTCTAATGATACTTTCTATGTTGCCACATGGTATCTGCCTCCTCCTCTTGGAACACCTCTTCCAAGTTATTTATATGCGTATTCCTCAAATGGTGTAGTTGAATGGAAATTAAACTTGGGTTATGATGGCCCTTTTAGTGATATATGCATTGGGAAAAATCACATTTATTTAAAAGGTTGGATATATTTGTATAGCATAAGTGAAAAGGGAAAAATCCAATGGAAAAAGCAAATGCATGGTGCACCAACGACTCCTGCGTACTTTAAGGGTGCATTGTATGTAAGCGATATTAGTTTCTCAGGGGGGCTTATAAATATGAGTTATCTCTATGCAGTAAATCCGCAGGGAGAGATAAAAGAGATATATAGTATGAAAAAATCAGCAATATCCTCTCCAGTTATAGACAAAGAGGGAAATATATATGTGTATTTTGATCAACTGTATGCATTCCATTCTGATGGAAGTGTGAAATGGACAACGGATGTGCGTGGTTCTCTTCCTGCAATAGGGAGTAATGTATTGTATCTAACACGCCATATTATAAAGGTGCCGGGAACTTCAAACGATCTTTACGCTGTGTCAAAGGAGAATGGAAGGATTTTATGGAAACTCAAAATTGATAGAGATAACACAACTGCAGGGGTAGATGCCACACCACCATCAATTGATAAAAATGAAAATATTTACTTGGGTGACTGGTATTCTAAAAACAATACCGGATATCTATATTCGATATCTCCAGATGGAAAGATGAGATGGAAACTCCGTCTAGATGCAGGAATCATTGCCACCCCAGTTATAGGGAGTAATAGAACTGTATATGTTGGAACTATCAATGGAACAGTGTATGCTATCAAATATACTTCTATGCCCATAACACCAACTAGTGACTACACTGACTTTCTATTGTGGGGCGGTGTAATAGCCGTTGTTGGCAGTATTGCAATCATTGTATATCTTTCTTATAAACATCGCAGGAGGTAGGTCATAATGTATGTTGATAATAATTACATACAAAAATACTACAGGATTTCTATATTCTTGCCTGATAAAACGTGGTGGACGCTTAAATATAGTGATGATACACCTTACAGTGATTCTTTCAAGTATATCTATCGATATTTAGATTTTTCAATAGATAGGGGATGGTATAACTTTATAAGTCAGCTATATGATGTGAGGTGATATTCAATGAAAATCAGCGGTATATCCACCATAATAATCCCTTTTATCATTTTCATACTCATTCTGACTCTGAATATAGTTAATTCTGCATCTATGGATGAAAGAAATATGGCACAATGGCCCATGTACCACTATAATTCCACCTACAGTGGAAGAAGTCCATTTATAACACTTCCCAATGCAGGAAAAATATTGTGGAAAACTCAAATAACATCTAAAGCACGGATAAGCGGGGAGTCTATTTTAATTGATTCAAAAGGGAATCTATATTTTTATGCAAGTGATATGTATCTCTATAGTATGACACCTAATGGAACATTAAGATGGAAAGTTTCAATACCCACAGCTTCCTTTATCTCTGGCTTCGTGATAGGTGCTAATGATACTATTTATATTAGAAATAATTTGAGAGGTCCTCCTTGTGATGGCTCCCCATCCTATACCTATCTTTATATAGTCAAATCTAATGGAACTGTTTTTTCCAAATTAAAAATGAACTTCACAACCTCTCCTGTAGTGGGTTCAAAAGGAGAGGTTTATATAGGTGCCAGAGATGGAATCTACAAGGTTCATCCAAAAGGGAGCATAGAAAAATACACGGATATTGTGAAGTCTCCTGTTGAGAGTATATCAATTGGACCAGAGGGTACTATGTATCTCTGGAATGACACGGGGATTTATGCACTTTCAAAGGACTTAAAAATTTTGTGGAAGATTTCAAAGGGTAATTTTTCTGTAGATAGAATTGTTGTAGATTCAGATAAAAGTATATATGTGCGTTTCACAATAGATGGCTTAACAGCATACAACAATGATGGCTCAATAAGATGGCATATTTCACATGGTGGTGGAATACCTGCTATTGGAAATCATCATAGATTATACTTTATATCCGGAGAAACATTGTATTGTGTATCCTCTCAGAGTGGAAAGGAAATATGGCATATCAGCAATCTAAATGGTAATTATCTTCTTTCTCCAATAATAGGAGGTGATGGCACAATTTATGTTGGAAGCTGGTTGCAAAAGAACAATACGGGTTATCTATATGCAATTACCCCAGAAGGAAAGTTAAGATGGAAAATAAAGACGGATGGAGGCATAACCACATCGCCAGCCATAAGCAAGAACGGCACAATCTATGTGGGCACCACAAAAGGTGTGCTGTATGCGATAGGTGATTATGCAAATGAAACCAAAGAAAACGCAGCAAATCCGTGGATATACTACAGCATAGGGATAGTGGCAGCGGCATTGATCGTATCTGTGGCAGTGAGTTACAGGTTGAGGAGGAAATGATAATAAATTTTATTATCTTTTTTAAATCAATATCACACAATCACAAATATCTTTTTCCTCATTCATATTGGTATTCCCTCCCTCTTCACCCCCTATCAGTATGAAGTAGAGAATGGAGAAAAACATCACTATCAACTAGAAAACGTATGTCTATCCTCTCTTAATTTTCTTATATCCTCTGTGGGCTTTGCACCCTCCTCTTTTTTACCCAAATTATAAAGGTATGTGCCTAGCTCTATTACCTCTTTATCCATCTCCTCCAACTCCAAGAGCTCTTTTAATTTCTCTATGGTCACAGGCATATTTATGCATTTATCTGCATAATTGTCCCTCAAATGAAACAACATTAATATAGGGCAAAAATATCCTACTCCAAATGACAAGAGTGTATCATATTGTACAATTTGATAGTGGCGATGCCTATTTAACTTTTGATGGTTGTACTTGGAACTGTTATTACTGCGTTTGGAGAATGAGTAGATGGAACATATGCTTGCCTCAGGAGGTAAAACAAAAACTTGAAGCTTTATGGAATTCTAAAAGCATAGAGTTTCTGAGTGTGGATGACATAGTTAGAATACTGGTAAAGAACAATGTAAAAAAAGCATTCTTTGGAGGTGGTGAGCCCACATTAGATCCAGAAATTAAAGCGATAATAAGGGCATTGAAAATGAAGGATATAGATGTGTGGATAATTACAAATGGAGAGCATCTGGATGATGAATTAGTATCTATGGCAAAAGGTATAACTTTTAGTATAAAAGCTCTTGATAAAAAACTTCACTTTAGAGTTACGGGAGTATCAAATGAAAGAGTATTAGATAATTTTAGAAAATATGCAAAAAGTGGTAAGATAGTTGCAGAAACAGTGTATGATGGAAAGTATATAAAGTGTCCAGAAATTGCCAGAATTGCAAGATTTATATCATCCTTAAACAAGGAAATGAGTTTTAGAATAGATCCTGTTGTACAGGGAGTTAACTTAGAAGATTTAGATAGATGCATTGAAGAAGTAAGAAAAATTTTACCAACAACATATAGATGGAAAATAAACTCTCCTAGAAAATTCCCAAAGTTGCTTTATCCCCAAATAGGTGATTGATTTGGGAAAAGCTATAATGATACAGGGGACCTCTTCTGGTGCAGGAAAATCTCTTATTTCCTTGGCCTTATGCAGGATATTGAGCAAAAGAGGATATGATGTAGTTCCATTCAAAAGCCAAAATATGAGTTTGAATTCCATAGCTTCCATAGAAGGAGGTGAAATGAGCTTTGCACAGTATCTGCAATCTATAGCATGTGATAAAAAACCTTCTTGGAAATTTAATCCCATTTTACTAAAACCAGAGGGAAAAAGGACACAAATAATTTTTAAGGGAAAGATACTGAATACTGTAGATGCCAGAGATTATATGTTTTCTAAAAAGAATGAGATTTTTAGAGAAAGTATGAAAATACTTGATAGGCTTTTAAAAGAGCATGATATCGTTGTGATTGAGGGTGCAGGTAGTCCTGTGGAGATTAACCTTAAAGATTATGATATTGCAAATATGAGAGTGGCAAAACATGCAAATGCTAAAGTAATAATAGTCACAGATATAGAAAGGGGAGGAAGCTTTGCTTCCATTGTAGGAACCATGGATTTGCTTACCAAATCTGAAAAAGATATGGTGATTGGATTTATATTCAATAAATTTAGGGGAGATAAAAGTATGTTAAATTCTGGATTTGAGTACTTAGAAAAAAGATTTAGAAAGAAAGTCATTGGGGTGGTTCCTTACATAGAGACAAAGATTCCTCAAGAAGATTCTTTAACTACTTTTCCAAAGGTTAAGGGGGATGTGCATATTCAGATTGTAAAATTACCTCATATTAGCAATTTTACTGACTTTGCTCCCCTTCATTGGGCTAATGGTGTAGATTATGTTAGTAATGCGGAGGAGCTTAAGGGAGATGTTATAATAATCCCAGGAAGCAAAAAAACTGTTGATGATCTTTTATGGATGAGAAAAAATGGGATGGAAGATGCAATAAAGGATATCCATAGGAATGGTGGATTTATAATTGGCATCTGTGGTGGTTATCAGATTTTGGGTAAGAGGATAATAGATTTTGTAGAGTCAAATAGGGGTGAAATTAAGGGATTTGAAATTTTAGATTCAAAAACAAAATTTGAAAAAAATAAAAGAACAAACAATCTGAAAGCTAAGATTCTATGGAGGTTTATGAAAGGTATGGAAGTTGAAGGATATGAAATAAGAATGGGTAGAACTATTACACCTAAGCCATTTTCAATAATAACTCAAATAAACGGGAAGATAGTGCAAGAATATGAGGGAGAAATAGGAAATAATGCAATAGGCACCTATCTTCATGGTATCTTTCATAATCTCAATTTCACAGAAGCATTCTTAAATATTATAAGGACAAAAAAAGGACTAGAGCCTGTTAGTATGATTGAATGGGATATTAAGAAAGAAATTGATAAATTTGCAAGCGTTGTTGAAAAAAATATAGATGTGGATTACATACTATCAAATATTTAGTTTCCTAGCAATTTTCTCTGCATTTTTCAAGTCAGTGGGAGTATTTATGTTAACTCCAAGATAAGGATTATCAAATACAAAAATATCCTCTCCGCTTTCAGTCACAGAATTTAGGCCTACAACAATATAACCTTCATTTCTTCTAAATTCTAAAGGTACAATATGTGATGGTACAAGGCCAGTGATAGACACTTTCTTTAATTTGAAATAATTCATTATGGAAATTATATCCTCAGATTTTACAAAGGGTATATCTGAAGCTATGCTTATAAATGGGCCGTATTCTCTCAATATATATATTACATCGGAAACATAGCCATTACCAGATGTTTTAATGAATGGTATTTTGTTTTTTCTGCAAAATTCAAAGGTTTTCTCCGTATTTTTGCTAATAGCAACATAAGTTTCATCCACTTTTTTAGCTTTTTCATAGACCCACATTATTAGTTCCTTACCCATGAGTTTTAGCACCGGCTTTTCTTTACCCATCCTGCTTGATTTTCCTCCTGCCATTATAATTATCACAAGTACCACCACACAAAAACGAGAACTAGCAAAGTTCCTGCTCGGGTTATCTCTCCCACTGCTCCTATACAGTCCCCATTCAATCCACCAAAGTTTTTAATTGCAATCCATAGGGTATACAAAGAGAATATTAATCCTAAAGATGATAATAAGGAATATATTGAAAATACCGAAAAAAGAGCTAATATCACTGAGTATAAGAGTGTACCAAAAATTAACTGTGCAAGCGATGTATTATTTATGAAATAAGAGCCAAGACCTTCGCCCAGCGGCCTTTTTATTCCCAGAGATAAAAGCATAGAGTATTTTGAATTCAGCTCAGCTAGAATAATTCCATAGAATGGTAAATAACGCAACGAAAAAATCTCTACTAATAAAATCAAAATGACAGATGTTGTACCTGCAATACCCACATTCAAGTCCTTCATAGCTTTTATTTTTCTTTCTCTATCCCCCTTAACCATAACGCCATCTGAAAAATCTGCAAGTCCGTCTAAATGCAAGGTACCTGTTATTAAATAAAGGACAATTACGGAAATGAGAAATGCCATAGGTATTTTTAAGTAAAGAACTATGGCAGGAATAGCTGCTGTAATTAAAGATAGAACTGGTAGAAGAGAAACTTCCTTTGGTACCTTTTCAATGTCCCCACGAACGGGTATTCTGGTAAAGAATGAAATTAAGCTTTTCATTTCACATCATAGAAAAGTTTGGTCATACAGCCTGCAATAAAGCCTCCAATAGCATCATCCAGAAATGGGGGCAATCTTGATAATATTCCGGGCTTATTTGTATCATAATAAAAGAAATTAAATAGAGCTAATTTTCCTCCTATGTACTCTGCTATATTTATTCCAATAAGTTCGTCGGCAACTAAATTCACAGGATCTCCATCAACTTTAAAATTTTCCTCCAAGAGTATTGCTGATTGAAGAAGTGCTTGGATGTTCATATCATTGAGATACTTCTCCATGGTCTTCCTTAATTTCTCTCTATTTCCTTCTTTTCCAACATACAGCTTCATAGCAGTTTCTACCATATTTTCAAGATTGATATTCCACTTTTTAAGATCTTTAAGTATTTTCTCTTTCATTTTATCCCACCTCAAATTTTAGATAATAGTAAGTAGAACTCTCAATTTCTTCTATTGGAACAAATTCAAAATCTTTAGAGTATAAAGGTGAGCTTATAACAACTGTATGATACTCTCCACACTCTCCCATAGGGTCAACTTTAGGATTATTCTCAACAAATTTCTCTAGATCATCCAAATTTCTGAAATGGTATCCTAAATACTTCTTTGATAATTTCTCTTTATTTACTGCTATTATAACATATTTAAAACCGTTCTTAATAATCTCTCTCGCAAGGGTTATAGAAGATTTTTTCCAGAGGGGCTCTATTACTTTAATCTCTATTTCATCTCCAAGCTTTTTCAGATATTCATAATGAGCGTCTAAAAAGATATCTCCCCCAATTAGATAGTCTACATTTAAGCCCCCTATGAATTCTGCAAGTGCCTTGCTTCCCATTTTCATATCAAATACTACTAAATTTTTACCCATGGCTTTGGCAATGTCCTTTAAGGACTCCAAATTTTCATAGTGAGGTGATAATCCAATGGTGGTCTTTAAAGTTAAAAGATACTTTACATTAATACCTTCTCTCTGGGCAAGGTAAACTGCGTAAAGCCCATCTTTTCCTCCAGAAAAAAATGCGACTCCATCTCTTCCCATAAACTCGCATATTAAACATAAATTTAAATTTTTTCATTTAACTTTAAATATTTCAACATATTACCTCTATTTATGAGGAACAGAATTGCTTTTGCCTATAGAATCTGCAAGATTTTAGGAATATTAAAAGAATTGAATGAATTCACAGGGTGAGCTTGTGATCGTGAATTTAATAATTTTTGGAATTTCAATAGCATTTGATATTCTAATTGGAGAATACCCTAATAAAATACATCCAACTGTATGGTTTGGTAAAATCATAGGTTTCTTTGATAATATTTATAAAAGGAAGAATAATAAAATTGACTTTGTCGCAGGAGTTTTTTCAGCGTTGGTTGTGATATTATTTGCTCTTATACTATCTTTTATCCCAAAGTATCTTCCATATTATTTATCCTTAATACTACAGATATATTTTCTTAAGAGCACTTTTTCCATACGCTCACTTGGTGAGCATATCAAAAATACTATCAAGGAAGATATTGAAGAACAAAGAACCTATGTTCAAAGGGTAGTGAGTAGAGATGTAAAAAATTTAGACAGAGTACATTTAAACTCTGCGGCCATTGAAAGCCTAGCTGAAAATATAAATGATGCTATAGTAGCACCAATCTTTTACTTTTTAATTTTTGGATTACTCGGGGCATTGATTTATAGAGCAATAAACACCATGGATGCTATGGTCGGATATAAAAAACCAAGATACCTTTACTTTGGAAAATTTGCTGCAAGATGCGATGATGTATTGAATTTTATTCCCTCTAGAATAACTGTTCTTCTCTTTATTCCACTAAATCCAAAAAAGGTAATAAATTATTGGAGAATGGCTAGATATAAAATAAATGGGGACAAACCAATAGCTGCAATGAGCGCTGTTCTTGGAGTTATGCTTGAAAAAAAAGGTGTTTATAAATTTAAAGGAAGAAATCCTAATCTCCACGACATAGAAAAGGCAATAAAGATATCTTACATAGTAACAGCTGAGTGGGTTATTATAGCATCATTAGTTATGTGGGTGATTGGATGAATTCTCAGAATTTAGTAGTTAAACATGGAGGAACTATGAACGAAGGTTTGATAGATTTTTCAATATCGGTAAATCCGTATAAACCTAAATGGATTAAAGATGTATTTAAAAGAGCAGAGGAGCTTGTTGGGAGGTATGTATATTGGGATGATTTAGAATTAGAACTTGGAAATATGGTAGATGAAAAAGTTACAGTAGTAGCTGGAACTACAGAATCTCTTTATCTTGTAGGTATGTATACCAAGGGAAGAAGGTATATAATCCCGACCCACACTTACGGAGAGTATGAGAGAATTGGAAAAATATTTGGCTCAAAGATTTTAAAACTTCCAATATCAAAGATTTACGAGAGCGTAAAAAAGAATGATGTAATATTTTTATGCAATCCAAATAATCCTACAGGAAAATACTATAAAAAATGGGAGCTCAAGCCTATAATTGATGTTGCTGAAGATACTGGCTCTCTAGTTGTTTTAGATGAAGCATTTATTGATTTTGTGAGAGAAAAAGATGAAATTAGAGGGGAAAACATAATAAATTTGAGAACTTTTACAAAAAGTTATGGAGTTCCTGGAATAAGAGTAGGGTATATAATAGGAAGAAATGAAATTTTTAAAAATTTTAGAATGCCTTGGAGTATCGGTTCATTAGGATATGCTTTTCTTGAATTTTTGATAGATGATAATTTTAAATTCTTAAAGGAAAGTATACCCAAAGTATGGAAAGAAAAGAAATTCGTAGAAAAGGAGCTAAATGTAAAGAGTGATGTGAATTTCTTCATAAAAAGGGTAGGCAATGTTAGGTGCGTTATAAAAAAATTAGTTAATAAAGGTATTTTTGTTAGGGATTGTTCGTCCTTTAATCTGCCTCACCACATAAGATTTAGCTTAAGAACGCACGAAGAGAACATAAAGCTTGTGGAGAGTTTAAAGGAGGTGCTGTAATGAAATTCATAAAAAATTTTGATGAACCTATGATATCTCTAAGTAATGCACCTCATAATGGTGGAATATTCAAAGCAAATGGGTTCTTTTTTATGCATGTACATAAGAATTACAACGGCAACTATAAGGAAGATTGTCTGAAATTTGAAAGAGATAACAAAATAAAGAATTTCGTTGGATTTCTAACGGCAGCAAATATCTCACAGATATTAAGCTCGGTAAAAATTGGCTATGTAGAATCCTATGTGACTGCTGGAATAACTAATCCAGCTATAGCAGGTGATGATGTGCCAAGATTCCTTGATAGAACAATTAATATTGCTATAATAATAAAAGATGGTTTGACCTTTGGTGCATTAGCAAATGCGATAATGACAGCAACGGAAGCTAAAACATATACACTTCTAAAACTGGGATACAAAGCTACGGGTACAACTAGTGATGGAATAGGTATATTTGCTTATGAAGGAAATAAAGAATGGGCAGGGACAGCAACCGATGTGGGTATAAAAATAGGTAGAGCTGTTAGAATCTCTCTGGAAAAAAGTTTAAAAAAGTGGGAATTTTATAAAGCTAACAAGCGTTCATAAATTTCCTCAACTTTCCTTGCTATATCTTCTTCTTTAAATCCATTTTTTAAGGCAATCCAAGAAGAGCCCCCAGCTCCTACCCCTTCTTTAACATATCCTCTTTCATAGTCTTTTAATCCTCTAAACTTGCTCCCTGAAAAATTTAAATATACAAATTTATAAGAAATCCCTATATCTTTGGCTGTTTTTTCAAATGTAGAGCTTTTATCTTTTTTTATCCATCCAGTGGTTATTATTTCAAATCTATCTAAACTTTCACCCAAAGATTTTAACAATGCTGCTATTGCAAGCATCTGGGTACCTCCTGCTAGGTATATTTTTCCTCTAAACCCTAAAGATAAACCCACAACACTGGCTAACATGGGATCACCCAGTTCTCTTAAAGCATCTAAAGGTTTATCTTTAAAATCCCCTTGATGAATATTTATCCTTCTAAAACCATCTTTGATTATTTTCATCTTTAGATCCATTGGATTTTCAGGTGCTGCTGAAGAGGTTAGAGCATTATAGCCCAGTGAGCGAAGAACTGCCATGGCAGTGGTAGTTCCCCCAGGAATTGACTCACCTACCATTATTTCATTTATTTTCATATTCTGAATTTCTTTACCAAATATTATACTTTTTTCTATAATCTCTTCCAAATTTTTTAAAGCTGGAGCTTTGCGGAAATCTTTGCCCACATAGCTACTTATGTGCACATGAGGAACTGAGGGAGGTAAATATGTGCCGCCTCTTAAGATAATTACCGGAAAATTGGCAAGCTCTTTTGATGCCTTTGTAATTATTCCCGGAGTTGGATGTCCCTCAGGAGTGATGGGTATACCATCCACTACTTTTAGCTTGTCATAAAACAGAAATTCTGCATCTCCGGGAGGAGTTAATTTAGTTAACTCTGGTGTAGCTCCTGCAATGCTCACTCCTTCTATATTACTAATTTCTGTGTTTCCTATAGCCAATATGAGAGGTATCATGCTATGGATAAAGAGCAGTAAATATTTAAGTGTTTCAGTAAATTTTAAAAAATTAAAGAAAATTTTAAATAATGTATATTCTTACACCATTTGCCTATAGAGGTGGGAAAATGAGCAAAAAAGCAGTTGCGGTAGGAATAATTGTAGTAGTGATAGTAGCAGCTATAATTGGTGGATATGCCTACTACGCTTACGAGGGAAATAACAGTGTCTCCAATGGGCAAAGTAATAATGGAAAAATAGTTGTCAAGGATGATGAGGGAAACATAATTACACTTAAAAAGCCGGCGAGTAGGGTAGTGTCTCTTGCCCCTTCTAATACCGAAATTCTGTTTGCTGTTGGAGCAGGTAATCAAGTGGTAGGAGTTACTCAGTTCTGTGACTATCCTCCAATAGCGGTTGAAAGGGTAAAAAATGGAACGCTAACAGTTGTAGGGGGTTTCGCTGATAAGTACATAAATGTTGAAAAAATAGTTTCTTTGAAACCTGATTTGGTACTTGCTTTTGGAGGAGGAATGCAAACAAATACAATAGCAAAGTTAAGGAGCTTAAATATAACCGTAGCGGTTTTAAATCCAACTAATATAACAGGGATATACCATGATATAATAATGGTAGGAGAGCTAACGGGACACAAAAATAAAGCAGTTAAAGTTGTAGATAGTATGAAGAATAAGCTTAATGAGATAGAAAAGAAAATAGCAGGATTACCTAAGAAGAAAGTTTTCTTTGTGGCTTGGAACAATCCTCTAATGACAGCAGGTAATCATACATTCATAAACTATGCAATATCTCTTGCAGGTGGAATAAACATATTCGGAAATGAAAAATCATCATATCCTATTGTAAATATGGAACAAGTAATAGCAAAGAATCCAGATGTAATAATAATTACACCGCATTGTCAACTTACTAAGGAGGAGATTCTATCCAACTGGAGCAAAGAGATAAATGCTGTTAAAAATGGACAAGTGTATGTCATTGATGATGATCTATTAGTAAGGCCTGGACCAAGAATAATTCAAGGAATAGAAGAACTTGCTGAGGATCTACATCCAAATGCCTTTGAAAACACAGATTTAGAATCGGCAATATTTCTTGCTGAGGCATCGGCATGAGAAGGTTTTTGTTTTTTATTTCTCTTATAATTTTTACACCACTAATATTTTTAATTTCCTTATCTCTTGGCCCGAGTAATTATGGATTCAGCACTGTGATAGCTGTGCTTCTATCAAATGGAACTCCAATAGGAACTACTATTATAATGGAAATTCGCTTACCGAGAATCATAGCTTCATATATTGTTGGGTCATCTCTAGGTATTGCAGGAGCTAGTTCTCAGGCTCTTTTTAAAAATCCTCTTGGTGATCCTTATTTGCTTGGAATTTCTTCAGGTGCGGCTTTTGGGGCAGTTTTAGGATTTATGTTTTTTCCTAAATTAATACCTTTGTTAGCATTCATTTTCTCTTTTATTACCGTGTTAATAGTATATATAATTGCTAAAAATGTGGATTCTTCTCCAAAAAGCTTAATACTTGCTGGTGTGGCTATTGGTTTTCTTCTAACTGCAATATCCCAATACTTTATTCTATACATACCTCATCTCCATGCTATATACGCTTGGTTATTGGGCTCTTTTTCTACTGTGGGATGGAAGAGTGTTTACTTACTAATTCCAGCACTAGCTATTTCAATTCTCACTTTTCCTCTTTACAAATGGCTAAATTTATTGCTTCTAAGCGATGAAGAATCACATAGCTTAGGCCTAGATGTGGGTGTTGCCAGAACAGTAATTATCTTAATAATTACAATTTTGACCTCTCTAAGTGTTGCTGTTGCAGGCATAATTGGATTCGTAGGTTTAGTTGTACCTCATATATCTCGTTTATTAGTAGGAGCAAATCATAAGTATTTACTTCCATCCTCATTGTTATTTGGCGGAATATTTTTGATGATTGCGGACACTATTGCTAGGATTGGTAGTATGGAAATACCTGTAGGAATTATTACTGCAATAATGGGTTCTCCTTTATTCATATACCTTCTGGTGAGGAGCCGTGTTAAAAATTAGAAATTTGAGGAAAAGATACGGTAAGCGGGTAGTGTTAAATGATATCACTTTGAAGCTTGATAGAGGCTTATGGGCATTAATAGGAGTGAATGGTGCTGGAAAAACTACATTTCTAAGATGCATTATGGGCGTTGAAAATTACGAAGGTAGCATAAAAATAAAAAATAAAGAAGTTAAAGAATTGTCTGCAAAAGAAATAGCTCCGTTAATAGGTTATGTTCCTCAGATTAGCAACCAATTGCTGCCATTCACAGTGAGGGAATTCATTGAAATGGGTACATATTATCGTAGTGGAAATATTGAAGAAAAGATAAATAGTTTAAATATAGATCCTGATAGAGAGATAACCACATTGTCTGGAGGTGAATTTCAAAAACTACTTATAATGAGAGCTTTAATAGGTGATCCACCAATTTTGTTACTTGATGAACCTGCAAGTCATCTAGATATAAAAAACACCACAGAAATTTTAGAGATAATAACTACATATTCAAAGAAAAATTTAGTCATATTGGTAGTTCATGATTTGAATATTCTAAATTTTGTTGATGGGATAATGGCACTTAAAAATGGAAAAATTAAGATTTTAAATGAAATTGAAAAAAGAGCATTAGAGAATATATTTGATACAAAAATCCGAATAGTGAATAATGGACATTTTAAGTTTATAGTTCCCTTCTACCGTGAATAGAAAAATAAGTGTGTTATTTTCTACGAATTTGTAGTTTTTCAATTCCCATCTTGGCTGACTCTATTCCATGGAAGTACCAAGCTAAAGATGCTGCTGTGCCAATTATCCAAAATATTATTACTATGATGAATAGTATTGTGGCAGTGGTACTTAACCCTATATATACTATAAGGGCTCCACTAATACCTTGTAAGCTTATTAGAAGACCTATAACGCTGGACCTTACTGGTGTTGGAAAGAGCTCACTTTGTAAAACATTTAAGCATCCCCACCCCCATTCACTAAAGATCATGTTTATAAATAAAAATGAATAAAATAACCATATGGAACTTAAGGAGTTTGATAATAGAAGAATTACAGATGTAATAGAGCCGCCTATAAAGCTAAATATTGTAGAGAATTTTCTAGTTTTATCTATCAATGGTACTAAGAGAAACGCACCTAAAAATGACCCCATATTAGCGTAGAAAATGACATAACCGAGTGCATGTATTCCAAAGGCGAATCCCGGAGAGTAAGGTATATAAAAAGCTATGATATCATAAGTTATGTATATGCTTATAGTTATGAGAGAAAGAATAATAAATCTAAATAAATATTTATGAAGAACATCTGATATTTTTAAACCTCTCTCTTCTGATAGTTCAAAATACATTTCTTTCTTATAATTTGTTATCTTCCTTACAATATTTTCAGCTTTTCTAGTTTTATTTTTAATTACAAGCCATCTTGGAGATTCAGGTAGAGTTATTCTCGCTAAACCAGTTATAGCGATAGCTCCTATTGCAGTAAGGATTAAATATAGAATCTTTGTCTCCAAAAGAACAGGAAAATTAAAATAAAGTATACTTAATATAGCTATAGTTGCTCCTCCAAGATTCCAAAAGTTGGTTATAAGCAGCAAAGCTTTTCCCCTATGTTTAATAGGGGTCAGTTCTGTTATTAGAGATGAAGATACACCTAACTCCCCACCTATAATAAAAGTTATTACACTTGTAAGTATCCCGACAGCTATTATATTTCTATAAAAGGGTATTATGAGTATTATGCTGCTTGCCTCTAAAGCTGTTGAAATAGCAAATAATTTTAATCTCCCATAAAGATCAGCCAAATATCCTACGGTCACAGCCCCTATAGATTGTGCAATGAGATTCAAAGCAAAAATCAAAGGAACATAAACCGGAGATATTGCGATAGAAAGCAGTATTGGAATAACGGCAAACATCAAACCGTCAAGAAAATAATTAGTTGAAAGTATAGAAAATATTTTCCAGTGATGCTTCCTCCATTTTGAGTTATCAAGGATATCTGTAAAATTGAGTTTATTAGCTGATGAAGTCAAGAGCTCCATAAATGGTGATTAAATTTTACTATATTAATTTTAAGTAAACTTTAACTCAGCATGGATACTATGAAAAGTATCTAAATAGAAAGAATAAAAAATAAAAATGTTTTTTCGTATTGTAGGCAGACTCAAGTTGAAAAATGGGGGGCAATTGCCCACTATAAAGCTTTCGGTTGCCCCCACTCCTTAGGTTAGGGGCACTGATAGGTTTGTTGACTAAACTAACGGGGGCATTTTGTACCCAGGAGGTGATTTTATGAAAAAGAGTAGGGTATATAAGTTGGAGATTTTATGGAGCACAGGAGAAGATAGATGCAGAATTTAGGAAATATCTGAAACTGCATACAAATGATGTTTTAGCTATTTTTAAATACTTCGTGAAAACTATTAAATGGTGCCAGAGAGTTTTATTTGTATGGAAAACACAATCTGTAAAGATAGGAAGCCATTTATCTACGATGAAACTTTTGAAGGTTGGCTCCATGGGGGACATCGTTTTCTTCTTAAAAACGGGGCTATGATGCCAGATAAGGAATTCAGGATATATGCGGGGATAGGTCCAGACCCAAGAGAAATGGGGCAAGATTTAGAAATGAGAAAATATTCGGGCCTAGTTTATGTAGAACCCTGCGTGTTGGAGATAGAGATAGAATCATGGTTGAAAGCGTGTGATTTTTGGGACCCCTATGTTGAAAAGGCCTTGAGGATGGCAAGGGAGCTGCACGGAGAGCAGAAAAGGGATGATGGAGCTCCATACTTAGAGCAGCACATATATCCCGTAACCCTGACGATTCTAAAAACTATAAAGTTGAGACACATTCACAGATCGCCAGTAATTACCCCGCAGGATATGATAATAACAGCCTTGCTACACGATGCTTTGGAAGACACTGATGTGAAGGAAATTAAAATCATCGATGAATTTGGAGAAAATGTATATGAAATGATTAAGGTTCTTACGAAGAAAAGGCCATGGGAGAAGGACTACAGCATGGAAGACTACATGAACAGGCTCAACTCCTCAGATTTTAGAATAAGGATGATCAAGCTAGCGGATAGGATGAACAACCTGTTTTGTCTTCAGTACACTGCCGAGGAAAAGAGAAAATGGTACATAGATGATACAATCAAATATTATTTGCCATTGGCTAAAAACACATCCAGATACTTTTACATATGGATGAAGAGAGTTCTCAAATCCATGAATGCTCTATGAACATAGAAAATTTGATTTCAATGCGCATGTTAAAATTAGCAATTTGAGATCGATGAGCTTTGAAACACTTCGTAGAAAGTAATATATTCTTTAAGATTCTTAATCGCCATGAGGAGATAAAAATGAAACTGCTATCCACAATAGGCTGGACATCGAAAGTAGTTATAGAAGCAGCCAAGAAACTCAAGCCGGATGAGAATGTGGTGTTTTACGGGTATGTGGATGATGAAGAGAAAGAGAAGGTTGAAAAAGCATTAAATGAGGTGAAGAAAGAGCTTTCAAATGTCAAGGCGGTGCAAGTGGACCCGATGAACTTCTACGATTGCATAACAAAGGTGAATGAATACATAGACAACACATCCGTGGCAAACATAACAGGGGGAACTAAGATAATGTCATTCTCTCTGGCTCTCAAGGCTGCCCTGATGGACATCCCAATTATATACCTAGTCACAGAGAACGGAAAGACGATGATAAAGAGAGTGCCCATAAGGTTATCCACGAGCCAAAGAAACTTTTTTAAAATGAATGAGAACGATTCCACGGCAGTACAGATTCTGCAAGCTCTCATACACAGCCAAGGTGGGAGAATGGACATGAAAACTCTCAAGAACAAGCTTAACAAGGGCTATTCCACGATATCGGATGCGAAGAATAGGTTAATACTTGCAAATCTCATAAGGGAGGAGAAGAACGGGAGAACGAAAATGCTCATTGCCAACAGCGCTGCATATCTCTTCGGAGGTAATGCACTATGAAGCTTTTCGCTTCAACGCTCACTATTTACACCTACAAGAGCGATGAGGAGATAAGGAAGAAGTTGAACAACGAGGAGGTGGAAAAATTCTTGGAGGGGATGGAGTACGCGGGAGAGTTTGAGAAAGCCCTGATATTTTCCGATTATTCCAACGGAGAGTTTGAGAGAACGATTAAAGAGTTGAGCTATGAGGAGCAGGAACTATTTGCAAAGCTTGTGGAAAAAATTGAGAACTTCAAGTTAATAAAGGTGAATTTGACAAATTACGATGAGTCATACAGGATAATGTACAGGGCCATGGATGACCACATTTCCTCGCATATTGAGAATGAGGATTTGGACATAAAGCTCAATGTGAGTTGTGGCCACAAGTTGGGCTCTCTTGCTTTATACTTGGCAACCATGAATGTCGTGCACAAGAAAGAGTACTACAGCCACCTGAGCATAAGGAGAGGAACAAAGCTCTCTGTGGATGCTTATCACGCTGAGAAGGGTATAATAGAGAAATTGCCCACCATGAACTTTGAGAGCCAAGAAAATAAGGAATGGGAAGAAATGCTCAAAACATTGAAAACTCCAAAGACATTGGAAGAGTTCAAGAAAGAGATAAGGGAGAACGCAGACAGGGCAATTGCTTACTTCAAGAACCACAAATACATAGAGATGAAAGATGGAAAGATACAATTGACAGAAAGGGGAAAAGTGTTGGTGGAATTCTTGGAGAGAATCTCTTAGAATTCAATATGATCTCCATTTTTCAAGATTTTCGTTTTTTCTTCAAAATTCTGTGCGAACCAGTCTGGGTTCGTGGTGTGCACGGGTATGATTATATCAGGATCAATGGTGTCTATCATATTGCGTATCTCTTCCTCGCTTGCATGTCCAGATGCGTGGTATCCTTCATCAAACTTGGGCTTATCACCTTCCATGTGGAATCCCGCACTTTTCATCCCGTACCTGCTTAGCCAGTTGCTTAGCGTTACAAAGTCCAGCTCCATGTCCTCCGTGAAAGCCTCTGTGGAAGAGTAAAGGTACATCCCTCCTTGCGTTTTAATGTCCATCATGTTTGGCATGTCGTAGAGGGAGAAAGCGAGTATGTAATTTCCGGGAGATTCTCTTATTTCTAAAGGATTTACATATTGATCTTCCCAAAGATCATGGTATGCCAGCATTTTCTGCCACCATCCAACTCTATCTTGGGGCTTGTCGTACACCATTATATCCTCTGTGTCTATCTCAGTGCCTGCCGTCAATAGTCCCGTTATTGCGTAAGCATCCTTATCCGTGACCACTAATTTTCTTCCATTCTCCTTGGCGATCTCGGCAAACATGTTCAACCTCTCAAAGTTCCTTGCCGAGAAATCTGCAATTATCAAGCCTCTTTCATCTCCCACTGCTGCAGAGCAGTTCTCAAAGACATCCTGCTCCGTGGTGTAGTGGTGCTCTCTGTCATCCTCTAGCCTCGTTCCTTCAATTATGAGAACATCGCTTCCCTTCGCTTTATTGATGAATTTCAAAGTTTCTTCTCCTCTCTCCCCGTGCATTCTAAAGTCTCCAGTATAGGCGATTCTCCGCGAATCTTCAGATTCAACTATGTATCCAACTGCTCCGTATATGGAATGGTCCACCGGATGCGCATTGACTTTGAAGGGTAAAGAGTCCAGATTGTCAAGTTCAAGCATTTCTGCAAGGTAATCCATTCTCTCTTCCGTGCTCTGCAGGCACAAAAAGTCAATTTCCTCATGGCTTAGCTCTTCAGTTGGAATCAACCTTCTGAGCATCAGGTACTTTCTAATCTTTTCCTCGTTGTTCTTTATGCTGTTTCCCTTGCTTTTCAAGATAGGCATTGAGCTTGAGTCTTCTTCTCTCTTAGCTCCGTATATTACAGAGGTTGCATTATCTGATTTTCCTGCATCCTGATACGCCTTTATTATTGCTAAGCTCTCAGGCGAGGCAACGAGAGGTATGTCAAATCTCAGATATCCAATCATCCCGTAATGGTCCATGTGCGCATGGGTGAGAAGTACAGCATCCACAGGTATTCTCTCCCAGTTAGAAGTATTCAAATCTGAGGGAGTCAAATCCTCTCTATACACATCTATTGGAGGTAGCAAATTCATCTCTATGGGGTCATTCAATCCACGAATTGCTCGCATGGATATGAATTCCTTGAAATACTTGCCCATAGTGTCAAAATTTAACCCAAAATCCAAGAAAATTCCATGGTTTCCATCTCTAAGATAAATCTTAGATCCACCAATGCTCTCAGCTCCATCATAGATTTTCAGTTGCATACTTGGGACATACCTGCATACATTATTTTAAACTTTTCCCGTAATATAGGAAAAACCTTAAAATAGTAGAGAAGAATGTATAATTATGGAAGTAGAAGCCATATACGAGAATGGCGTTTTAAAACTTGTCTCTCCTGTAAAGATAAAGGATGATAAAATAGTGGTAAGAATAGTAAATAGGGATGAGGTACTAACTGAGGAAGATATGAGGGATATCATAGAGGCGGTCAATGAAAGAGAAAAAGGGCACTACTACAAGATGGAGGAAGTTTTTGAATGAGCTACGAGGTTCTTTTCTCTCCTAAAAGCAGAAGACAGATTAAAGGATTGAAAGATGAAAAATTGAAAGAGAAAATAAAAGAGGCAGTAATAGAGATAGGAAAAGATCCTTGGCATAAAGGAACCATAAAGGTTGAAGGCTATGAGAACATAAGGAGAAAAAGAGTGGGTAGGTACAGGATTTTATATATGATAGACAAGCAAAGAAAAGAAGTGTTGGTTGTGAAAATTGAGAAAAGATCTGAAACTACATATAAATGATTTTCCAATACTTCGTGAAAATCTATTTATTCTCCGCAGCCAAGGGTTAAGCGGTGATGCTATGAGTGTGGAAGAATGTGTGGAAAAGGTAGAAGTGCAGGATAACAACTACACTGCAGTTGTGGATGAGGAGATTTACCGGCAGGTTGGACATTTCAAGAAAGTAATAGATGCCATGGTAGGTGATGAGTTAGATAGCATGGACGATTACATCAATTTCATCCTGAAAATAGGAATGCAAAAGATGCTGATAGATGTGCTGCCAGATGATGAGGCACTCCAAATGACTATGGTGGCAATGTTTGAAGACAATCCCGAGTACCTATGCGAGTTCGTGTCCAAAGTTCTAAGAGATGGAAATAACGAAAAGGTAGAGGGAAAGAAGTCCGAGTGGATGAACGCGTATGGATGAATTGGAGATGATACCGTGGAAGATGAAGAAACCGTGTATCTGGACATGTTCGGTTTGTCAACGGACAAAGAGCATGCAATATTCAAGAAAGTTTACAAGAAGAGTGGTCTAATAGTGATTTACGCCGTACACAATGATGAAGAATGACCCTATTTTTTCTATTTTTGAATTCCATTTCAATTTTAGTCCGACTAAAATTTAACTGCATTTCAATTTTAGCAAGATTAATATAGCTAGAGGTCATGAGAAGCATGTATGTATGTTCACAGAGATTTGGAAGATAAATTCAAGAAGGTTGCGGGCAGTTATTCGGTAGTTGCGCTCGTAGGTCCAAGGCAATCTGGAAAAACGACCATGCTAAAAGAGCTAATGAAAGAGTACAATTCCTCTTATGTTTTGTTTGACGATCCAGATGCGAGAAGGTTATTTGATGAGGATATCAAGAAATTCATAGTGCAGTACATAGAAGGTTATGATTTGGCTATTCTGGATGAGTTCCAGTACTGTAAAGATCCCGGCTCAAAGTTAGTAGAAGAAGTACCATATGGTGTGGAAACGTAGCGGAGCAGGGCTTGAATATCATCCGCCATCTCGTAGAAGAAGTACCATATGGTGTGGAAACTTTATATTTCCGTCAATCATCATCAAAAACTTTCCATGTAGGTAGAAGAAGTACCATATGGTGTGGAAACATTTGTGTGCTATTAACTAACTTTCCATTGTAATCTACGGGTAGAAGAAGTACCATGTGGGTTTTGGAAATATCTTGGCTATGGGGCCAATTGAATTTATAAAAATGATAGTGGAGAAATACGAACAAAATTATTAGTTGGGTTTACATTGTACCAACAACTTCGCTTGCAGCTCTTATCAGCTCATCCTTGGTCCAAGCTCTCCACTCAACTGGCACGACCACAGGATTTTCATCTCCCTCGTAGTATACGGCAAGAATATCCTCCTTTAAATCATTCTCTTTGGACTCAGGTATCATGAACCTAGCAAGCTCGGCCTTTGCAGCTATAATCATCTTGTCCTCAAACTCAAACACCACGCCAACCTCTGCGTGCAACCTCTGTGCCTCGTTAGCAATCGTGGTAAGCTCTTTCTTGTTTCTTATCTTGAAAGGCACATCGTAAATGTAGCTCAGCTTCTCCTCGGGAAACATTACTTCAAAGATATCCCTATCGATCCTAAGCATAGAGTGCGCTACTTTAGCACTTAGAGACATTATGGTGTATGCAGGGAGAGTTAATACCAAAGCTACTTCGTTCTTATTCAAATTCTCTTTCACGAACCTGAACATAGCATCTTTGCTCTCTGTCAATCCTTTACAATTGTGGTCAAAGAGGTGAATAAAACCGGCGTTGTTGAACAAGAATCCTGCATAGTTAATGCCATAAGAGTAAATGAAATAACCTTCTTTGGCGCATGCAAACTCAGAGCTACCCTTCCATGCCAGAACAATATCGCAGTCACCCTTATCAATGCAGTTCTCGGCTATCATTTTTATCTCATCCTCGGAGAGATTTATATCATCCACCCTTTTGAACATAGTAAAATCTTCCTTTTTCACTATGAAAACACCATTGTAAGGGAATCCCATATTGCTCATCATAAAATAGTGTCCAGTTCCAACAATAATAGCGTAATCTTTCCAGAAATAAGATCTATGTTCCATATCACTTTCATACAGCATCATTTCATTATCATTCTTTGCTGGAAGTGCCTTCGTCTCCTTGGATTCTGGCTCATCATTGATCCATCTCCACACCTTTTTCTCTCCTTTCCATAGAAGTCCTCCAAACTTAAAAATAAACCAGAAGAACACAAATCCCAATACAAATATGTAAGTTGCAAAGCATATCGTGCCGCTTTCAGATGCTCCTGATATGCCTACAAATATTGCAAGGAGTAACGCAATTATCAATGCGGCTTTTGCAGCTGTGCTCATAGAGAATAGTTTGTGATTAGGGTATAAAAACATACTCACGAAGTATGCAATATCTTCATATCTTTCAAAAAAGAAAGATTAAGAAAATTATCAGTGCATATACCTGCCACCATTGACATCAATTATCGTGCCATTAACATAATCATTCTCAAGCAAGAATATCACAGCATGAGCGATTTCTTCAGGCCTAGCTACCCTGCCAAGGGGAGTTAATTTTGAAAGTTCTCTCTTCTTTTCTTCGCTTAGAAGCTCTGTATCCACAGGCCCGGGAGCCACGCCATTTACCAAAATATTCGGAGCTAACTGAGATGCTAAAGCAAATGTCAATCCGATTATCCCTGCCTTAGAGGCGGCATAATGCACCCCTACAGTGCCTCCGTTTCTTCCAGCAATGGAAGCAATATTAACAATTTTTCCCTTTTTCATATACTTCGTAACTTCTTGCGTTACAATAAATGCACCCTTGAGGTTCGTATTTAGAACATTGTCCCAATCCTCATCCTCAATTTCTTCAAATTTTGAATTCTTCCCCAAGATTCCAGCATTGTTAATGAGAACATCAATTCTGCCAAACTCATCAATTATTTTTTTCACGCCTTCTCTAACTTCATCCCTTTTTGAAACATCAAATTTCACAATCATTGCCTTTCCGCCCATTTCTTCAATCATTTTCATTGTTTCCTCTGCCTTATCCTTATTTTTTCTGTAATTTATTGCAACGGCATATCCCTTTTTTGCAAGTGCCAAGCTTATGGCTCTGCCAATGCCTCTATCTCCTCCAGTAACCAAGGCAACCTTTTCCATAGTATCACCATTCCCAAATTAATTGATGCATTCTTAAATTTTTCTCAAATATAATTCTACAATTTTGTACCACAAATATTTTTATAGAAGGCAACATACCCAACCACGGTGATTTAAATGGGATATATAAAGGATGAGGATAAAAAATATCTCAAGGGCGAATTTGATAAGAATTTAAAGGAAGATGTGTATATACTCGTATTCGTGGGGGACAATTGCCAGTATTGCAGTGTAGCTAGTGCTATAGCGGAAGAAGTTTCAAATCTGCATTCTCGTATTCATTTTGAAGAGCATCCCATTGGAGATGAGCTCTCAAAGGAGTATGGGTTAGAACATGCCCCGACGGTTGTTATAACTGACAAGGATAAGTATGGAGGGAGGATAAGGTATGTTGGCCTGCCTTCTGGCTATGAATTCTCTTCAATGATTGAGGATATAATTGATGTATCAAGGAGAACTGCAGAGGTATCCCAAGAAGTCCTTGAAAAGCTTAGTAAGATAGATAAGCCCATTCTAATTCAAATCTTCGTCACGCCCACATGCCCATATTGCCCAAGAGCTGTTAGGACATCCCATAGGTTTGCAATACTCAACGAGAATATAACTGGCGAGATGGTTGAGGCCTTAGAATTTCCAGAATGGGCTGATAAGTGGAAGGTTATGAGCGTACCCCATATAGTAATTAACGAGGATGTACAATTTATAGGTGCCTATCCAGATGAGCAATACATTGATTATGTTGTTCAGGCCTATGAGAAGATGAGGTGATACCCATGGATTTTGGGTTTGTGCTTCCCACAGGTGCTAGGGAGAGCAAGGATGTGGACCTTGCAATAATAGGAGGAGGACCTGCAGGCCTAAGCGCAGGGATATACGCCAAGAGAGCGGGCTTGGAGGCAATAATCATAGACAAGGGCAATGCGGGCGGTCTGGCTGAGGAAGCACCCTATGTGGAAAATTATCTTGGCTATAAGGGAATAAAGGGAGAAGACCTCGTTAAAGAGTTCAAGGAGCATGCCATGGATTATGTTGAGATATCCGAGAGAAATGAGGTTAAAGAGATAAAAAAAGAAGGGGATATCTTTGCAATAAAGGCAGAGAAGGGAGAATATAAAGCTAAAGCAATAATATTTACAACAGGCACCACACATAAGGTTCTTGGAGTCCCCGGTGAGAAAGAATTGTTTGGTAAGGGTGTATCTTACTGTGTTACCTGTGATGGCTATTTTTATAGGGGAAAGAGAGCAGCAGTTATAGGTGGTGGCAACTCTGGTGCCATAGCAGCCATATACCTCAAGGATATAGGCGTTGAGCCCGTTGTGCTAGAATACATGCCAAAATTCATGTGTGAGAAGGCCTACGAGAATATAATAAAAGAAAGGGGTATTCCTTACTACACCAATGTGCAAGTTACATCCATTGAGGGAAAGGATAAGGTTGAGAAGGTAGTGTACAAAGACAGGGCTACTGGAGAGACAAAAGAAGTAGAAGTTGATGGCGTATTTGTATATGTGGGCTTAATTCCCATAAGTGAGCTAGCAAAGAAGCTTGGAGTAGAAACAGATGAAAGGGGCTATATAAATGTAGACCTAAATATGAGAACAAATGTACCAAAGATTTATGCGGCTGGGGATGTAACCGGCCATGCAGGACAGATAATAATAGCTGCTGGCCAAGGAGCAATGGCTGCTCTTAGCGCCTGTGAAGATTTAATGCTTCACTAATTTTATTTTTTCAAAAAATAATTGCGATAAATTTATATACAGGGTGCATAATATTGGATTGGTGATATTCTGTGACTGAAGAAGTAATTAGGGTTCCGTTGCCGGATAAAAATAAGGGCGAGATGTTTGCAATAGTGGACAAAATATTGGGTGGCTCTAGAATGATGGTGATGTGCGCAGATGGAAAGTCCCGTATGGCAAGGATCCCTGGAAAGATAAAGAGAAGAATGTGGATAAAGGAGGGGGATTTAGTAATAATTAGGCCTTGGGAATTTCAGGATGAGAAGGCAGATGTCATTTATCGCTACACAAGAACTCAGGCAAGTCATTTAAGCAAGAACAAGAAGCTTCCTGAGCTTCTGGATGTGTTTGGGAAATGAGAAAAAATATGGAAGAGTATCTTTATGAGAAAATTGCGCCTTATAGGGAAGAGAGAAAAGAAAAGGGTATGGAGGATAGGAAAACTTATGGGGGCATTTTTGATAAAAGAACACTTCTTGCATTCTACAAGCTTCTCAAAAGAGGTACAATAAAAGAGGTTGAGTTTCCCATATCCACAGGCAAAGAGGGTGATGTTTTTAGAGGAGTTGGAAAAGAGGGATATATAGCTATCAAAGTTTATAGAATAACAACGGTCAATTACAAAGGGCTCTCAAAATTCATAGATGGAGATGATAGATTTGCTCACATACACAAAACCAAGGATACCATAATTTTTGTTTGGGCACAGAAAGAATTTAGAAATTTGAGGGATTTCAGAAAATATGGGGTAAATGTTCCAGAGCCCATTGATAGATGGAAAAATATTGTTGTGATGGATTACATTGGTGATGAAAATAGGGCAGCCCCCCTTATGAAGGATGTTATGGAAACTCTTAAGAATGAGATGGCATACGAGATAATTGAAGAGATGAAAAAGATGTATAAGGCGAAGTTGGTGCATGGAGATTTAAGTGAGTACAACATACTTGTGTGGGATGATAGGCCGCACATAATAGATGTAGCGCAAGCTGTGCCCTTGGATCATCCCCTTGCAGATGAGCTGCTGCTGAGAGATTTAAAAAATATGGTTAGGGTGTTTAAGAAATTGGGATTGGAGATGAGCGTTAAAGAATTGGCTAAGGAGATCGGGGTGATTTGAATGATGTATGTTAAGATTCCAAAATCAAGGGTAGGTGCTCTCATAGGAAAGCATGGAGAAGTTAAGAAAAGGGTGGAAGAAATATCTGGTGTGAAGATGGATATAAACTCAAAAGATGGAGATGTTGTTATTGACGAATCCTCTGGAGACCCTTTAATGGCTTTAAAAGCTAGGGACTTTGTTATGGCAGTAGGTCGGGGCTTCTCTCCAGAAAGGGCTTGGAGGATATTCAACGAGGATGTTTATTTTGAAGTTATAGACATAAAAGAATTCACAGGAAAGAGGGAGAATAGAATAAGAGTTTTGAGAGGAAGGGTTATAGGAAAGAATGGGAAAACGAGGAGGATAATAGAAGAGATGAGCGGAGCTTCCATATCCGTTTATGGATACACCGTTGCAATAATCGGTGATTATACACAAATTGAAACGGCAAAAAAAGCAGTTGAGATGCTTCTCCGTGGAAGCAAGCATGCAACCATATATCATTTCTTAGAGAAGAAGAGAAGGGAGAACAAGTACAGGGCTCTGGATTATTACTATATCCAGTGATTCTATGGACATAAATAGCTTCCTTTTCTCTTTAATTCTCTTAATTTTTCTTGGTCGTGCTCTAGGCCTTCTTTTTGTCAAGTATAAATTTCAAAGTTTGATAGGAGAGGTTATAGGTGGTATAATTTTAAGCCCTCTTGCATTGGGATTGATTGTTCCAAACGATATCCTGCGTCTCTTTGCCCAGTTTGGAATAATTATGATAATGCTTCTCTCCGGTCTTCTCACAGATTTTAAGGCATTCAGTGAGCATAAGTATAAGAGTATAGTAATTGGCGTTTTAGGAGTATTAGTTTCTATGGCAATCCTCTCCTCAATTCTGCTCCTTTTAGGTATACCATTATCAGCTTCTCTTTTTATAGGTGTTATTCTTTCTAACACAGCAGTTGAAATTTGTGCTAATATACTAATGAAAAGCAAATCGTCCAAGGATATTCAAGCAATAATCATGGGTGCAAGCTTTGTGGATGATATAGTTGCAGTATTTCTTATTGGCGTAGTTGGTTCAATAACCTTGGGTAATAGCATAACTATATTTTCAACACTGATACTTTCTGCAGGAGTTATAGCTTTCATTCTAGTATTTCTATTGGCTGTTCCTTATTTCTTAGAAAAATACTCAGTTATAGATAAGTTAATTGGAAGCGGACCTAAAAGGGAAAAAGTTCTACTTACTTTTACAATTCTCTTCGCTTTGTTGCTTGGTCTTGTAGCTCAGTATGTGGGCTTGCAAGCAGTCATTGGTGCTTATATAGGAGGATTGATTATAGGGAAATGGGGCACTAAGGTAGGTCCCATGCTAAGGAGGAGGGTAGCATACGAGGAGCTTGTGGATGATTTAGAGCCATTCTCTCATGCCCTTTTCACACCCCTTTTCTTTGGTTATGTTGGCTTAGTTCTTGGTCATGTGTTATCAAAATTTGGTATGACTATTGAAATGGGTATCCTCGTAGTTCTCCTCACCCTTGGTGCTCTCGCCGGAAAATTTTTGGGTTGCGGTCTTGGAGCAAGATTGTCTCATCTTAATAAAAAAGAATCTAGGTTCGTAGGGCTGGCAATGGGTGGCAGAGGCGCTTTAGAATTGGTGCTTCTTGCAATTGGATATGAAAAGGGAATTATAAGTGGCCCATTATTCGCCTCGGTTGTTCTTGTCACTCTTCTTACTGTTATAATAACTCCTCTCCTTCTCTCCCTATACGAGAAGAAATTTATGGCTTCCCCCTAGATTCTCCAAAATGCAGAGCAGAGGCGATGAGATGCGCCACCCTTAATGGCTCTGGAATTGCTCCCCTCACGGTAAAAGCATTTATCATCCTCTCTGCCTCTTCTTTTTCAATTCCCACAATTTGCACATAAATCTCGTATTTTCCATTTTTGACCTTCTCAATTTCGTACTTTTTAATCAATTTCATCCTATGTTCCCAATCATCAAAATGTTTCTTTAACGCATCTTCAATTGTTCTCAAATCTGGCATTTTTCTTGAAATGACTATTATTGGTATATTATACTCCTTCCAAACTCTTTCTAAATCAAGAACATTGAAGCCCCCAAATGTTATACCTTGCGTAAATATTATTTTTATTTGCCTTCCATACTTGGATAAGAGCATGTCAATAAGGGCATCTGTAACATCCATCCCATCAACTTCTATTTTTCTTAGAAGCATACCTTCAATGTAATTTGGATACCTCATAACTATTCCAACAAGATTTGAGCTCCCGGGGACATGTGGTACAAAATAAGAATCGTCAATTCCCAAGGCGCGAATGTATTTTTTCATACTAATGGTAAACTGCCTGTTACCTTATTAACTATTTCCTCAGGCCCAGGTCCTATGCCCAAGCAGGTAACTGTGCCAGGAGGTACTTCTGTTAGCCCCGCGTCTCTTATTATTGCCGTTGTTAAGCCCAAACTCTTTGCCTTAAATTCAAGCTCATGAAGAGCTTTCAAATCTTTCGCCTTAACCACAACCTTCTTTTGCCCCTCTTTTAGCCAATCATCAAGCCAAGGATTTTTCTGCTTTCTTGCCTTAAGAGTGCACTCAACTGCCGCATGGGCGACTTGTACCGCGAGCTTCCCGCAGGATAGCTGCAAATCCTCTCTAACAACCATTACCATCTTATACTTCATCCACAACACCCTTCAATTTCTCTATTTTCTCATCCATTTCCCTTATCTCATCCAAAATTTTATTTCTCTTCTCCTCGTAATAATCCCTTCTTCTTGGATTGAGCCTTATTATCCTCTCTACTTCTTCCAATTCTTTTATTTTTCTCTTTCTCTCTTTTAAAAGCTCATCAAGCATTATTAGCCTATCGTACTTATCCTTCTCCTCCAATCCAAACCATTTTCGCAGCGTGGGATAGCCCCCTCTATAGAAGCCAATTATGAAAAATATTACTGTGAGATTTATCAATGCGAGCCATATATACTTCCCGTAAAAAAGAGAGGTATAGCCCAAAATGTAGCCAGTGAGAATTGCAATAACTATGCTCATACCCATGCCCAAGCCAATGCGATAAAGCTGGTCATATTCTAAATCCAAAGCACCCCTCTTTGGAAAAAGCATGTTTATGAATGTATAGCCGGGAAGAAAGAATAGCATTAGTACAGCGCCAATCACTTGCAGTACATTCATCAAACTAAAATCGTGGGATAATATTTAAAATTTCACAAAGTTTTAAAATGATATGCCAATATTGCATTGTGAAAGTTGTGATTTTAGACGGGTATGTGGACGAGCCCTCGGTGCTTGGGGTACCTCCTTATATTTCTCCCTATGTTCGTGAGCTTGCAGGAGTTTGTAAAGAGTTAGAGGTGGAGTGCGAGTACAAGAGCATTGATATGTGGAGAAAAGGAGAGAAAATAAAGGGAGATATACTTGTTCTCCTCGGTGGAGCAATAGTTCCTGGCAAGTATCTTCGCACCTATCCTGCATCATTGAGGGAAATTCGTGAGATTTTATCTTCCTTCAGAGGATTGAAAATATTTGGTGGCTCAGTTGCAAAATTTGAAAGACCCAATGTGCCTGCAGATTACCTTGCGTTAGGGGATGTGGATGCTTTATTATATGACATTTTAACTGAGAATTTCACACACCATAGATTTCATAGTTTGGATGAGTGGAACCGCTGGCTAAAACTGGGAGCGTATATTGTAAAAGAGCACCCAGATTATCCAGAGCCATTGGTTGCGGAAATAGAAACATTTCGCGGCTGCTCAAGATACCTTAGTGGAGGTTGCTCATTCTGCGTTGAGCCATTATATGGAAAGCCAGTATTTAGGGATGTGGAAGATATTGTGGAAGAGGTAAGAATTTTGAGCAATCTTGGAGTTAGAAATTTTAGAGTAGGGGGGCAGACATGCATATACTCCTACAAGGCCCATGGAATCGGCCATAAGGAAATTCCACAGCCAAATGTTAATGCCTTACAAAATTTATTTTCAAAATTGAGTGAGATTCCTCATAGAGTTCTCCATGTTGATAATGCAAATCCCGCTGTGCTCGCCTCCTTTCCCAATGAGGCAAGAAAGATAACGGAAATCCTAGCTAAATACACCACGCCGGGAAATGTTGTTTCCTTCGGTATGGAATCCGCGGATCCAAAGGTCATAAGGGCAAACAACCTCAATTCCACTCCTGAGATGGTGATGGAAGCAATAAGAATTGTTAATGAAATTGGAGCTGAGAGGGGAGAGAATGGCATGCCCAAGCTTTTGCCCGGACTAAATTTCATATGCGGTTTATGGGGTGAGAGCAAGGATACATACACTATGAATTTTAAATTCCTAAGAGAAGTTCTCGCCAAGGGCTATCTTTTGAGGAGAATAAATATAAGACAGGTTGCCTCGGTGCGTAATAAATTCAAATTGAAATACAAGCACGAATGCTGGAAATTCCGCAAAGAAGTGAGGGAAAAAATAGAGAGAATAATGCTCAAGAAAATTGTGCCAATGGGTACGATTCTAAAAGATGTTTATTTAGAAATGAACAATGGGAATTACACATTTGGAAGGCAGCCCGGCTCTTATCCCCTCGTAGTAGTTTTGCCCTATTTCTCAGAAATTGGAAGATATGTGAATATTAAAGTGATTGGCTATGGAGAGAGAAGCTTAACTGCTATTGAGTATCCTATAAATGTAAATTTTGCTCCTTTCTCCGCCCTAAAATCCGTGCCGGGAATAGGAGAGAAAAAAGCTGCCGAGATAATAAAAAATAGGCCATTCAAAAGTATGAAATCCCTGAAAGAGATTTTCCCAGAGGCAGAAAAATACTTCTCCCTATGAATCGTTAGTTTTATATAGAAGAACTATCTTACCGACTTTGAGGTGATAAAGATGATGGGAGGTCAAGTACCTATACTTGTGCTCAAGGAGGGCACTGAGAGAGAGACAGGCAGAGACGCTCAAAAGAAGAATATTGAAGTTGCAAAGGCAATAGCAGATGCAGTGCGCACAACACTTGGACCAAAGGGAATGGACAAGATGCTTGTAGATAGCTTAGGAGATATTGTTATAACCAATGATGGTGCTACTATCCTAAAAGAAATTGATGTTGCTCACCCAGTGGGTAAGATGATGGTTGAAGTTGCCAAGGTTCAGGATACAGAAGTGGGTGATGGCACAACTAGTGCTGTTGTCCTCGCTGGTGAATTGCTCCATAAGGCAGAGGAGCTTCTAGACCAGAATGTGCATCCAACCATAATAACCAATGGATATAGGCTCGCTGCCGAGAAAGCTCTTGAGCTTCTTCCAGAACTTGGCATGAAGGTGGATAGTGATGAGCTTCTTAAAGACATAGCAATGACTGCAATGACTGGAAAGAATGTTGCAGAGGCAAAGGATTATCTTGCTGAGATAGCAGTTAAAGCCGTAAAGGCAATTGCAGAAGAGAAGGATGGCAAGACAGTGGTTAATGTGGATAATGTTAAAGTTGAGAAGAAGCAGGGAGGAGGAATAAAGGATACTGAGCTAATTGATGGAATTATACTTGATAAGGAGAAGGTTCATCCTCGCATGCCCAAGCTTGTTAAGGATGCAAAAATAGCCCTTATAAACACTGGATTTGAGGTGAAGAAAACAGAGATAAGTGCAAAGATTGAAATCACAGATCCTACGCAGATTCAGGCATTCTTGGATGAGGAGCAAAATGAGATAAAGAAGATGGTTGATAAGATCAAAGAAGTGGGAGCCAATGTTGTATTCTGTCAGAAGGCAATTGACGATATTGCTCAGCATTATATGGCCAAATATGGCATATACGCAGTTCGCAGGGTGAAGAAGAGCGACATGAGCAAGCTTGCAAAAGCAACTGGTGCGAAGATAATAACCAACTTGGATGATTTAACTCCCGAGGACCTTGGCTATGCAGAGGTTGTTGAAGAGCGCAAGATTGGCGATGACAATATGACCTTTGTGCGTGGCTGCAAGAATCCCAAGGCAGTGAGCATACTAATACGCGGGGGTACAGAGCATGTTGTGGATGAGGCAGAGCGCGCATTGCATGATGCCCTAAAGGTCGTGGGTGTAGCTCTTGAGGATGGCTATGCAGTTGCAGGCGGTGGAGCAACAGATATAGAGCTTGCATTGAAGCTTAGAGAATATGCACCAAGTGTTGGCGGAAGGGAGCAGCTAGCAATTGAGAAATTCGCAGATGCTCTTGAAATCATACCTCGCACCCTTGCAGAGAATGCTGGTCTTGATGCCATTGATATAATAATGAAACTCAAGGCAGAGCATCAAAAGGGCAATAAGCACGCGGGCATTGATGTCTTTGATGGCAAGATAGTGGATATGGTTGAGAAGAAAGTTATTGAGCCCATGCGTGTTAAGAAGCAGGCAATTGAGAGCGCAACAGAAGTGGCTACAATGATACTGCGCATTGACGATGTCATAGCTGCCAAGAAGAGCGAGGGACCTAAGGGAGGCCAGGGTGGACCTGGCGGTATGCCTGGTGGAATGGGCGGCATGGGCGGTGGAATGCCCGGCATGATGTAATTCTTTTCCCTTTTTTATTCTATAATTTCTGTGAATTCATTTGTATCCTTTACAAATGTATAAGCATCCCTAAGCTCAGGTCTTTCTTTTATGAATCTAAGGATGAACATGCCACAGTTAGAACCTATTAAATTCTCCCTTATATCTCCTATTGAGATAATAACATCGTATCCCATTTTTTTAAGCTCTTCAACAAATCTTTTGTGCTTTATGGGTAAGCCGTTTTCTACATCTATGTCGTTTGAAATATTATTCATTTTTGCATTTACCGTAGGATTTACAGGGGTAATCTTTATTAAGAAATATTCTGGAGGAAAGAATTCTCTTATTATCTCAGGATTAGCTTCATTCTCTTTGGCAAGTGCGAAGTTTAAAGTTATTTTTAAACCTCCATCATCGTAGAATTTGCGGCCATAATCAGCAATTCTTTTAAAATCCCATTTTTTAATGGGAATTATTTCATCTCTCTGCTTTGGGTTCGTAGTATGAATAGAAAATTGGAGTTGAAATCTTTGTGGATATTTTTCCTTCTTTATTTTTAGTAATCTATCAAAGAAAGAGTCAACACCAATTGGTGCAACTGTGGAGAGGGAAGGAAAGAAGTTCTCATATTTATCTCCTAAATCCTCTATTACATCCAACACTGCAGGATTAAAGCTTGGCTCTCCCATCCTAGCAAATTGTATTTTAAATTTTTTAGTTAAGGGCTTCTCTCCAAATCTTCTCTTTATAGGGTACTCTATTTGTTCCATAAGCTCTTGGTAATCTAACTTGCCCTTGTAAAAGAATCCAGCATCGCACATTTTACATCCTACGGGGCATCCATTAAGAGAGGATACTATTAGAACCCACTTCTCTCTTATATTTCCCGTTGGTATTGATTCTACAAACTCAATTATGTTTCCCTTTGAAGTTTTTCCAATATAAACCTTGGCTATGGAGTCATCACCAATCTCCTTCAGTATCTCCATATCGCATCATCCTCCATATTTTCATTCCTACTTTTACACCATCCGCTATGGCTAATGAAGTTTGGCGATATATACCATTTTTGGCATCGCCTATCACAAACATTTTTGAACTGGCAATACCTTCCACTATTTCAACATTTGGAACTCTACCTATAGCAGCTAAAATTTCATCAAATTGAAGTTTTCCAATTGTGGTAATTGCAATATTGTCTTCTATACTTTTAATTTCTCCTTTAATTACTCTTATACCCTTCCCATTCACTTCATCTACTAAAACGGGCAAGGCCTTTATATTGCTTCTGTACAGAATCGTTATATCCTTGCATATTTTTCTTGCACTCAAAGCGTAGTCAAATGCAATATCGCCACCTCCAATAATTAATAATTTTTTACAAGGATTGATTTCTGTGACATGGTACTTAATTCCTCTAAATGGTAATTTTTTTGGCCTAGTTCCAGTGGCTATTATTAGATACTCAAACTCGTAGTTTCCTTTTTTTGTTTTAAGAATGAAATTATCTGCCTTATTCACTTTTTTTACCTCTTCGTAAACAATTTTCAAATTATATTTTTTCACATAATCCTCCAAGATTTTAACAAATTCCTTTCCTGATATCCCATTGGGAAATAGCATGGTGTTTTCTATTCTATGTGCATTCTCAACTAAGCCGCCAATTTTGCGCTTTTCAAAAATTATTGAATTTATTTTGTATCTTTTAAGTTGTACGGCTGCACTTATACCTGCAGGGCCAGCTCCTATTATGGCTACCTTTGCTTCAGCCATTTCAATAACCTCTCTATGGAGATAACAACACCAAATCCGTGGGATATGCTCCTTAGACTACACTCATGTAGCTCTGCATTTTGAGTGAGAGTTCCATCAATGGGAAAAATCACATTAAATCCCCTATTAAAAGCATCTCTTGCAGTAGTTTCACAGCATAGATGGGTCATAACTCCTGTGATAATCAAAGTTTCAACTTTTTTGTTCTTAAGATACTCTTCAAGCCCAGTCTCAAGGAAAGCGTTGTAGGTGTTTTTCTTTATAATCCTTTTCCCATATTTTTCTATTTCTTCCAAGATGGCAGTTGAGGCATCTTCGCATCTCATTTTGTCGTTCCACCATCTTGCTAATATATTTTCCTCATGACAATGTTTTGTGAGAATTATTTCTATGCCCTCATTTTTTGCAAATTCATATAGCTCTTTAATTCTATTCAAAAGCTCTTGCGACGATGGAAGATACGCCTTTCTAGAGGGATTTAGAAAGTGATTTTGGAAGTCAATTCCAATTATGGCAATTTTTCCTTTGATTTTTTCAAGTTTTCTTTCTCGAAAGTATTTATTTTCCATATTTGAGACAAATTCTTGTGTAAGGTATTTGGAGCGATACATAGGGGTATAATGTAGAAATCAATAATTTATTTTTCCAATCAGTTTTTATATTCTTGGTATATTTCCCATCTATGCTTCTCATAAAGAATGCATCACAGCTCTTAACTTTGGCTGGAGGAATAAGAAAGGAAAATTATGAGCTAGGCATAATAGAAAATGGTGCTGTCCTTATTGATAATGGAAAGATTGTTGAAGTTGGCACTATGAGAGAATTAAAAGGAAGTGCAGAGGAGGAAATAGACGCGTCTGGCAAGGTTGTTATGCCTGGATTTGTTGATCCTCATACACATCTTGTATTCTCAGGCACGAGGGAAAACGAGCTCTATATGAAGTTGCAAGGCAAGAGATACCTTGAAATATTAAAAATGGGTGGAGGAATTTTGAGGACTGTTAGAGCCACGAGAAATGCCACAAAGGAAGAATTAATGAAAGAGACAAAGAGAAGATTGGATTATATGCTAAGAAATGGAACAACCACTGCAGAAGCGAAGAGTGGATATGGGTTGAATTATGAGGATGAAAGGAAAATTTTGGAAGTTATAAATGAGATGAAGCATCCAGTTGAGCTTGTACCAACATTCTTAGGGGCTCATGCCCTGCCATCAGAATTCAAGGAAAGTGGGGAGTATATTGAGTATATGAAAAAGATAATCCCAAAAATTTCGCATCTTGCAAAATTCATAGACATATTTTGCGAAAAAGGGGTGTTTGATTGTGAAGAATCAAGAGAATATTTGGAGGAGGGAAAGAAATACGGGCTTGTGCCGAAAATCCATGCAGATGAAATTGAAGATATTGGATGCTCCAAAGTTGCCGTTGATGTAGGAGCAATCTCGGCAGACCATCTTGTCAAAACCAGTGATGAGAACATAGAGCTTATGGCTAAAAATGGTATAA
>WAPW01000088.1 GCA_015520565.1 Candidatus Aciduliprofundum sp.
AAAAAAGTGGCAGAGAGGATTATATTTTCCTAATTACTCTTCCTCGTTTCCTGGACCTTTTTCTCCACCTTTCTTTGATTCGCCTTTAGCTGCAATGACATCATCTATGCGTAGAATCATTATGGCTGCATCTGTTGCACTATCCACTGCTTGCTTGCCAACGCGTATTGGCTCTATTACACCTAGCTCCATCATATCGGATATATTGCCTTCATAGACATTCACACCAGCGTATACATTTCCATCCTTGTGGGCCTTGCGAAGCTCTATGAGCATATCAATTGGGTCATGCCCAGCATTCTCTGCAAGGGTGCGAGGTATGATTTCCATAGCATCTGCGAATGCTTCTATTGCGAGTTGCTCTCTTCCACCAACACTAGCTGCATAGTCCCTTAGTTTCAAAGCTATTTCAACGGCACTTGAGCCACCGCCAGTGGTTATCTTTCCATCTTCAACTGCCTTGGCAACAACATGGAGAGCATCCTTTATGCTGCGCTCAATTTCATCCACAACATGCTCTGTACCTCCGCGCACAAGTATGCTAACTGCCTTTGGATTCTCACAGCCAATAACGAATGTCATATTATCTTCGCCAATCTTGCGCTGCTCAACGAGCTCTGCATGACCGAGGTCCTCTGGAGTTAAATCATCCAAGTTGGTTATTATCTTCGCTCCAGTTGCTTTGCTCAGCTTCTCCATATCGCTCTTCTTCACTCTGCGAACTGCATATATGCCCTCTTTAGCGAGGAAGTGTTGAGCCATATCATCTATACCCTTCTGGCAGAGCACAACATTTGCGCCACTTGCCTTTATCTTTTCAACCATGCCCTTTAGTATCTTCTCCTCCTCATCTAAGAATGCACGGACCATTGCAGGGTCCTTAATTTGTATATTTGCATCAATCTCAGGTTTCTTTACCTCAAGAGCTATATTTATTAGGGCAATCTTGGCATCCTTAACCCTAGATGGCATGCCGGGATGAACCTTCTCTTTGTCTATAATCATACCATCTATGAGCTGGGTATCATCTATTGCCCCACCCTGCTTCTTTACAATCTGAATTGAATCCATATCAACGACCATTCTTCCATCTATATTCTCTGCAACTTTCTTAACGGCTTTAACTGCTATCTCGCTCAAAAGCTCTTTAGCCATGCTTGCACTCTTGCTGCTTAGGGCAGTAGCTGCAATCTTCTTCAATGTCTCTTCATCATCCATACTTATTGGCTTTGCAATCTCATCCAAAATCTCCTTGGCTTTCTCGGCAGCATGCCTGTAGCCAGCTGCAATCACGGTAGGATGAACATTCTGCTCAAGAAGTGCCTCTGCATTCTTCAAAAGCTCTCCTGCAAGCACCACAGCTGTAGTTGTACCATCTCCAACCTCGCTATCCTGGGTCTTTGCAACTTCAACCATCATCTTAGCAGCGGGATGCTCTACATCAATTTCTTTAAGGATAGTAACACCATCATTTGTGATAACAACATCTCCCAAGCTATCCACAAGCATCTTGTCCATACCCCTTGGACCAAGGGTGCTGCGCACTGCATCCGCAATTGCCCTAGCAGCAGCAATATTATTCTTCATTGCCTCTTTGCCTGTTTCCCTCTTTGTACCCTCTTTTAATATGAGTATCGGTTGACCTGCCATCATGGTTCTCACCTCCGATTTGCTGTAAAATATTTCTTCTATATAAAGATTTCTTAAAGGAAAAATTGAAAATTTTCTTTATTTTTCGTAATTTGTGCCCTTCATCCTTAGCAATGCTCTATAAATTTGCTCAAGAAGAACCAATCTCGCAAGATCATGCTGAAATGTCATCCTTGATAATGAGATTTTCTTGCCTTGCACTTCTCCAAATCCTTCTGGAGGACCTACCACAAAAATTATTTTCTCCCCCTTGGATGATTTCTCCTTTATTAGTTGAAAGAACTCTTCGCTGCTCATCTCCACGCCATTGGGGTCTAGAAAAATTGCATCTTTGGGTATTTTTGAGCCATAGACAAATTTTGCATGCGCCAATTTAGAAATTCTCTTCTCATACTCCCCCACAATTTGCGAATATTCCCTTGATAATTTTCCCAAGGTAATAACTTCAATTTTTACAGGTAGCATCTTATTTATAGGATTTTTCCAAAATATTTATATCTTTGGTAGAATTTAGAGGTAGAGGTGATCCCATGGTAGAAGTGGTGCTTACCACAGATAGGACAATGATGTCTAATCATCATCATAAAGAATTTCTGGGATTTGGAACCACAGGGCCACCGTTGATTCTTCCCGAGAAGGCATGGCTATGGTTATTTGCTCCAAAGATGAAAGTCATTGACAAGGACGGAAGACCCTTAGAGGCACCCTACGGATTGCGAAAGGTAGAAGCAAAGTTAATTGATGAGGGATTTGATGCAGCCATCATAGATCCAGATCATTTGCATAAACATCTAAAGGATGTAAAGGTGCTACTTCTCTCACATCATGACTATTTTGGATTTGGACCACCTTCAAGTACATTTGCTTCAATATTCAAAATGGAAACGGTAAACGCTCGCTCATTTGCCCGTCTTATGAACTCCCCTGTAATAAGGGAGATGAAGAGGAGAGGAGTTAAGATAATCGCTGGGGGTCCTGCTGCTTGGCACTGGAAATACAGAGAGGATAAGATGAAAGAGTGGGGCGTGGATACTGTTGTGGATGGTGAAGGGGAATTAATAGTTGGAGAGGTTGTGGAAAAAGCATTAAAGGGTGAGGAATTACCAAAATTCATTGATTTGCCCCCATCCCAATCCCCAACAATTGACGAAATTTCAGAGATTAAATTACCTAGCGTAAATGGTTTAGTGGAGGTAATGCGTGGCTGTCCTCGTGGCTGCAAGTTCTGCTCTGTAACCCTAAGACCTTTGAGATACATGCCCTATGAAAAAATTGAGAAAGAAATTCTAGTAAATGTGCGCCACGGAGTGGAGAATGGCATAATTCATAGTGAAGATGTACTGCTTTATGGTGCTAAGCCCCCATCTTACATAATTCCAAATGAAGAAAAACTCTTAAAGTTGCACAAACTATTTAAGAAATACTATAAAAAAGTGGTGTGGGCGCATGCAAGCTTAGCCGCCATAGTAAAAGGGCAGAGAGATTCTAAGCTTATGGATAAAATAGCAGAGATTTTGATTGACGAGCACCAGTCATGGTGGGGTGCCGAAATTGGCGTGGAAACCGGCTCACCGAGATTAGCAAAGATAATAATGCCCCAGAAAGCCAAGCCCTTTGATACGGAGAAATGGCCAGAAATAGTGCTTGAAGGAGCAGGAATAATGCAGGATGTTGGTATGGAGCCAGCTATGACCCTAATCGCGGGACTTCCTGAGGAGACAGAAGATGATGTTATAAAAACCTTAGAACTTGTGGATGACCTTTGGGATTTCAAGGCCATAATAATGCCCATGTTCTTCGTGCCCATGGGATTGCTAAAAGATAAGGATTGGTTCCAAGCATACGAGCTTAGTGATATACACCTTGAATTGCTCAAAAGGTGCCTCACCCATGGAATAAGGCAGGGTAGAAGAATTCTAAAGCACTATTTTGAAGACAAGTGGTATGGCCCATTCATGATGCCCTTCTACCACATGTTCATAGACCTCATAGAAAGGCAAGCGAAGAAGAAAGGTTTCTTAAGCGAGCCGGGAAGCCATGTTGGCAAGACATTCGGAAAGATAGATAAGGAGAAGGTGAAGAAAGAGAAAGGCGAGAATGTGGATTGGGACAAAACATGTCGCTAAGAGTAAATCTCGTAAGAGAAGCTTCTGCTATCCCCTAACATATCTTTCAATCTTATTATTTTTGCCTGCGGCAATCTTTTTCTCAAGCCATCAAGATGTCCATCTCCAACGAAGGCCAGAATCTTCAAATCTTCTCTATCTAAATTCTTAAGGTTATTTGCCATAAATTCTTCCCTATCATCAAAAAGCGCCTTAGATAATCCAGGATATTTTTTCTTCATCTCCTTTATGTACTTCTCTTCCTGCTCAATTATATTTTCAACTTCTTTCTTTCCAACTTTCTTGCCCACTATGGGTGCAAATGCCAAAGAGCCATACATTTTTGTCTTTTCTAGCAAGCCCATATTCTTCTTTATATTCTTAATAATTTGCTGAGAATCCATATCTATGAAAGCTACCTGCTTATTCATAATTTGCGCAGTTCTAACTGCAGTTATCATCTCAGAGCCAACCTCGCCTCCTAGCATATCTGCAAGATTCTTCTGCATCTCAGCCATCTTACGATAAAAATATGGCATCTCTCCCTGCTGCTTCGTGGTTAAGGCAATGTACCTACCGTAATCTAACTCCACAGCCACTATGTCTGGATTTTCCTCCATTATGAGTCTCTCTATGTATATTTTCAAATCTATCACATGGGCAACTCCTACTAGGATTATCACAAAAAAAAGGATAGCAGCATAATATTTTATATTTCCCAAAATCCTATAATACTTGCTCTCTATCATCCCATGGTGATAATATGGATAAGATTGTAGAATGCGTTCCAAACTTCAGCGAAGGAAGGGATATGAAGGTCATTGAAGAGATAGTTAATGCCATAAAAGAGGTGGAAGATGTTTATGTTCTTGATGTAGACCCGGGAGAGGCAACAAATAGGACCGTGGTAACCTTCGTGGGCACTCCTGAAGCGGTTAAAGAAGCAGCGTTTAGAGGAATAAAAAAAGCTGCAGAGTTAATTGATATGAGGTACCACCATGGAGAGCATCCAAGGATGGGTGCTACCGATGTATGCCCATTTGTGCCTGTAAAGGGAGTTACAATGGATGATTGTGTTAAAATTGCAGAAGAGGTTGGAAAAAGGGTAGGCGAAGAGCTTGGCATACCGGTGTATCTTTATGAATACGCTGCGAAGGAGGATTACCGCCGCAATTTAGCGGATATACGAGCTGGAGAGTATGAGAGCTTGCCTGAGAAACTGAAAGATGAAAAATGGAAGCCAGATTTCGGGCCAGCGGAGTGGAATGAAAATGTTGCAAAAACGGGAGCCACGGTAATAGGGGCAAGGGATTTCTTAATCGCCTACAATGTGAATCTGAATACGAAGGATAAGAAACTTGCAAACAAGATTGCCAAAGTAATTAGGGAAAGAGGATACAAGAAGAAACTGGAAGATGGCTCAAAGGTTCAAATTCCTGGGAAATTGAAGTATGTAAAGGCAATTGGATGGTACATTGACGAGTATGAGAGAGCACAAATTTCAATAAATTTAACAAATTTCCATAAAACTCCACTATGGAAAGTATTTGAAACTTGCGAAGATGAAGCTAAAGAGCTAGGATTAAGAGTCACTGGCAGTGAGATTGTGGGCTTAGTTCCTCTAGAAGCAATGCTTGATGTTGGTCGTCATTTCCTAAGGAAGATGGGAAAGAGCGATGCCGTGCCAGAGAAGGACATAGTACAAGAGGCAATAATCTCCTTAGGATTGAACGATGTGGCACCCTTTGACCCTACTGAGAAGATAATTGAGTATAAAATTGAAAAATTAGAAGGAAAGAAGGGGCTCGTGGATATGGAGATAAAGGATTTTATGGATGAATTATCAAGGGACTCACCTGCTCCCGGAGGAGGAAGTGTAGCAGCCATTAATGGTGCCCTTGGAGCATCTCTAGCCTCAATGGTAGCAAATTTGACTTACGGGAAGAAGAAGTACAAAGATTTTTGGGAAGATATGCTAAGAATTGGAAAGGAGGCACAGGAGCTAAAGTATAAATTCTTGAAATTGGTGGATGAAGATACAAAGGCATTTGATGCTTTCATGGCTGCTTTAAAATTACCAAAGAAAAGTGAGGAGGAGAAAAGGATAAGAGAGGAAAAAATCCAAGAGGCAACGAAGAATGCAATTGAAGTGCCCATGCAAACCCTCAAGCTTAGCAAAGATATAATGGAGCTTGCAGATGAGCTAGCAGATAAGGGAAATGTAAATGCCATAAGCGATGCAGGGGTGGCAGCTTTAAGCGGATACACGGCTGCATACAGCGCATATTTAAATGTGATGATAAACCTAGGGGGATTAAGTGATAAGGATTACAAAGAAAAAACTGCTAAGGAAGCGGAAGAGCTTCTAAATGAAATTGCAAAAAAGAAGGAAGAAATACTTGAAAAAGTAATGGGAAAATTGAAAGCATAAATTTTAAACATCTTTTTTCTATATTCTTTCTATGCAAACAGAACTTTTGTACCTTGAAGATTCTTATCTGAGAGAATTCAAAGCGAAGGTTATTGATGTAAACGAAGAGGGAGTATATTTGGATAGAACTGCCTTTTACCTCGGTGGTGGTGGGCAGCCCGCAGATACTGGCAAAATAATTGCAAACGGAAAAGAGTACATAGTAGCAGGAATGAGAAGAGAAGATGCTTTGCACTTAATTGAAGGAGATAAGCCAGAAAGAGGAGAAGAAGTAAAGGGGATTATTGATTGGGACAGGAGATACAAAATAATGAGAACTCATACCGCTGTGCATGTAGTCTCAGGAGTTGCCTACCAACAATTCGGAGTTGTTATTACAGGAAATCAGCTATACGAGGGTAGAGCGAGATTAGATTTGTCTTTTGAGAATATGAGCAAAGATCTAGCAATGCAGATAATTGAAGAGAGCAATAAAATTATAAAGAAAGATTTGCCGGTGAGATGGTACTTCATAAGCAAGGAAGAGTTCAAAAACAGGCCCGAGCTGATGAGGGTCAATCCCAAATTGTACGAGAAATATGATAGAATAAGGGTTGTAGAGATAGAGGGTTTTGATATCCAAGCCGATGGAGGCACGCATGTTAAGCATATAGGGGAGATAGGAAAGATAGAATTGCAAAAATACGAGAGCAAAGGAAGGAAAAACAAGAGGATATACATTGTGCTATTATAGCAAAAAATAATTATAAATAAAATCATTCACCATTAATGGCAGAGATAATTGAGGGAGTAAAGCCCACTAGGATGCAATTGCTTGAAATACGCAAGAAAAAGCAATTGGCGAAGAATGGTCATAAATTGTTGAGCGAGAAAAGGGACGCTTTAATTTCACAACTCTTCCAAATTATTGATGTTAGGGAAGATATAAGAAACAAGGTTCATTCTAAGCTTAAAGATGCCTTTGATTCGTTAATTGAAGCTGAAATGGTTATGGGTGATACCGCAGTTGCAGATGTAGCAAGACAAATTAAAGATTCTGGTGAGATTGAAGCAACCACGCTCAATGTTATGGGAGTTCTTACACCCCAGATGGAGATAAAGAGAATAAAAAAGAAAGTTGATTACAGCTTTTTGAGTACCTCATCCAAACTTGATGAAGCAACTTTAAAATTCAAAGATTTGCTTAAAGACATAGTTAAGCTTGCAGAAATAGAGGGGGCTTTAGAGAATTTGGCTAAAGAGATAGAAAAAACAAAGAGAAGGGTGAATGCATTAGAGCACATTTTCATTCCAAGATTTGAAGCAACGGAGAAATATATTGAGCTTGTTTTAGATGAGCGTGAGCGTGAGGACTTCTTTAGAAGAAAGAGAATAAAGGCAATTCTAGCGGCGAAAGGAAATGCGGGGCCCTCTTCCTAGACATATCCCTAAAAAATGGGTCGAAGGAAAAGATGTGGAGCAAAGAATAAAGCTCTATAAATTCATCTTACATGCGCAAATAGCAAGCACCATACTAATCGTGGTGGGCCTGATTTTGTTTATATTGATAATTGCTAGAATAATTTAAAGGTTGATTTCATCGTATAATTCCTTAGCTGCTTTTGCAGGCTCGTTTGCCTCGTATATTTTCCTTCCCACTATAATATGGGTAGCACCTGCATCTATGGCTTCCCTAGCACTACCCCCCTGAGCTCCAACCCCGGGAGCTAGAATTTCCATATCTCCTGCAAGAGAGCGGATATGCGTGATTCTCTCGGGCCTTGTGGCTGGGGCAATTAATCCAGCAGCTCCAACATCCTTGGCCATTAAAACTATCTCGTCAGTATGCTTCTGCATAAAATCAAGTGCTCCAGGATGAGACATCTCTACCACAACATATACTTTCATTTTTCCAGCTTCATCAACTGCCGCCTTGATAGAGTCCCTACCAACGAATCCATGGACAATTATACCCATTGCCCCATGCTTCCTTGCCTCCCCCACTATGAGTTTTGTGGTATTTGGTATATCTGCAACTTTAAAATCACAAATTACTGGCTTTATTTGTGAAAGAGAATCCACAATATTCATACCTGCCGCCATAACAAGAGGCCAGCCAATTTTTATAGCATAGATATAATCGGCCACTTCATTCGCAATACTTACAGCCTTCTCCCCGTCCATTACATCCAAAGCGAGAATTAATCCAGCCATAGAGAGCCATGGAAAACAATATTAAAATGTTTTCAGTAACTCAACTATGGTCAAGAATTTAAAATTGAGCGTGATAAATGATAATAAAAAAGGTGCAGGATTAAAGAATGATTGGGGTTGGAGTGTAATAGCAGAATCAGAATATTGGAGATTTATGTTTGATGCAGATACAAAGGGCGAGATAATTCAATACAATTCAGAAAAAATGGGAATAAACTTGAGAAATTTGGACTTTGCAGTTTTGAGCCATTACCATATGGACCACTATGGAGGATTTGAATATGTGGGCAAAGTTGCAGATAATTTAAGAATTTATGTACCTTCAAAGGTTCTTCCCTTCATAAAAGATTGGGAATTTGAAGGAATTGCCGTAAAAGAAGGAAAGGAAATAGAAAAGGATGTCTGGTCTTCTGGGCCAATGGGCGCAATTGAAGAGCAGGCAATGGGTATAAAAGTTGATTCTTTGGGTATTATTGTAATTGTTGGATGTAGTCATCCCGGCGTGGATGTTCTTGCAGAGAGAATAAAGGAGCTAACGAGGGAGAAAATATACATGGTGATTGGGGGATTTCACCTTCCATCCAAATCCACAATTGATAATTTAGCAAAGATTGCAGAATATATAGGGCCAGCGCATTGCACAGGAATTGAGGGAGAGAATTACATAATGAAAAATTATGGAAATAAATACATCCCAGTTAAAACAGGCAGCATTTTTGAGTTTGGAAAACATTAAATAGTTAATGGGTATTACGATATGTATTACGACATATCTGGTGATATAATGAGAGAAGTTAAGAAAGAAGGATTAAAGCTTATAATACTAGACATTTTGAAGGATTCAGAGCTTCATGGCTATGGGATTTCTGAAAGGATTAAAGAAATTTATGGCATAGATAAGCCAAGTTCTGGAATAGTATATCCCGCATTATCCACATTAAAAAGGAGGGGTTTTATAAAAATATATGCGGAGGGAAGGAGAGAGAAGAAGGTTTATTCAATTACCCAAAAGGGCTTGGATTATTTGGAGGAGAAAAAAGATGAGTTAGAGAGAGCTAAAACGATACTAAGAAACCTCGGAGATTTCTATTCTCTTGGAGGTAGAGCTATAATAAAGGACATAGAATGGCTTGTTAAAAACTTGCACGAGCTTGATTCATCAGAGAGGGAGAAGAT
>WAPW01000089.1 GCA_015520565.1 Candidatus Aciduliprofundum sp.
ATGACTTCTACATTGATATACGCTCCAATGGCAAGGGTTATGAGGAATTCTATCATCGTGCCAAGGAGGAGTATGGTGTGAATTTCATCCGTGGTAAGGTCTCCAAGGTTTACAAAGTTGGTGATAAGTATCGTGTGCAGGGTGTGGATACCCTTACTGGAAGAATAATTGAAGTTGATGTGGATATGGTGGTTCTTGCCACAGCAGCTAAGGGCTCATCAGGAGTGAAAGAGCTAGCCAAGAAATTGCGTATCCCTTATGATGAATGGGGCTGGCTTAAGGAGACGCATCTCAAGCTCAAACCTTTGGAGACACCTGTGGGTGGCGTGTTCATAGCCGGTGCCGCTCAATTCATAAAGGATATTACCGATAGCGTTTCGCAGGGAAGTGGTGCAGCCGCTAAAGCCATGGCTCTACTCTCCAAGCCAGAGTTGGAGAAAGAGCCGTTATTGGCAAAGGTTGATCCAGAAATATGTGCAGGATGCGGTCGTTGCAAGGACCAGTGTGCTTACGGTGCAATAAGCATAGATCCTGTGAGGCATGTTGCCGTTGTAAATGAAGCACTATGCGAGGGCTGCGGTGCGTGCAGTGCAAATTGTCCAACTACCGCAATTCAAGTGGTGAACTTCAAGAAGGGCCAGATTATTCGCGCTGTGGATGTTCTTGCGGAGGTGTTCTAAATGGGAAAGGTGCTTATTTACGGTACAACTGTAGCTTCATATCGTGCTGCTACAAATTTTGCCAGGTCAGGGCATAAAGTAATTTTTCTGAACAGAGGTGCATTTTTAGTAAACAAACCCACCCAGATGCAGCAACAGCATCCGAGGGATATAGTAAATGGCTATGTGAAAAATATGTTGGTGGCTGTAGCAAATATGACAGGAAACATAGAAATATATCACAACTCGGAACTTTTGGGTCTCGATGGCGGCCCTGGTAATTTCAAAGTAAAATTCAGACATAAATATCCAACCGTTAATGTATTTAAATGCATTGGCTGTGACCTCTGCGTGGAAAAATGCAACGCTGAATTTAAGCCGATTCCGGGCAGCATTGGAATATACACAATACCTGATCCAGAAGGTTGTGTGGATGTTTGTCCTGCGAAGGCAATACAAATTCCCAAGGAGGAAGAGAGAGAGGAAAAGGTTGATGTTGTAATTCTCTCTCCTGAGTACGATTCACAGGAAATTGATGAGAAGTATGGAGGAAATTTGAAGAATGTCATACATTTTGCTAAATTTGCCTCGCTATTTAGTGGAAAAGGGGTAGATAAAAGGTTCTTAAAGAGGGAGGATGGTAAAGCACCAAAGTCTATTGGATTCTTCAACCCAGCAGGATTTGAGGGATACCTTGGCTCCTATGAAGAGCATGTCATAATATTCCGTGAGGCAGTATTGATGAAGGAGATGGATCCTAATTTGGATGTTCATATATTCTTGAAAGAAGTGCGCTTGTATGGGCATAATCAACTGTTCCTGTTTGATAAGGCGAAAGAGAAGGGAATAAATGTGCATCTTATTGATGATATTGAAGTTAAGGAAGATGGTGATGGAGTAAGCGTAAATGGCATCCATCTTGATCTATTTGCAGTTCTTCCAGGTCAGAAGATACCTGATGATTGGAAGGATATTGCTCATAAGGCAGGCATAGAGCTTGAAAATGGATTTGCCAAAACTAGGCCATTTACATTTGAAACTACAAAGGATGGTATATTTGCAATAGGTGAGTTCGTAAAGCCCTTGGGGAGTGCAGAATCAATTTATCACGGTACTGCCATAGTGCCTCAAGCAGAGAAGTATCTTAAACCTCCGGAGCTGCCTCAGATGCCAGAGATGAAGTTCAAGCAAGAGGATTTCAATCCAAAGGTCGGTGTGTTCATATGTGAGTGCGCAGCTAAGGGATTTGATATTGATGTGGATGCTGATTATGTGATAAAGAAAGATTATCTCTGCTTGCATCCTGAGGAAATTGTGAAGGAGATAAAGGAGAAAGGAATAAATCGCGTTGTATTTGGAGCTTGCTCACCTTCGCTTAGAGGAGCGATGCTTGAGATGACTGCAAACAAGGCAGGTGTGCATTCTTCTTACATTGAGAATGTTCAACTTAGGGAGTATGCATCAAGGGTTGGTGCAGATAGCAAAAAGGCAAACGCCATGCTCCGTGCCGCAATAGCCAAGGCGCGCAAGGATGTATTCGTAGAAGTTCCCACGGTGAATACCATCAAGAATGTAGCAATCATAGGTGGAGATTTGGCAGCGTTAATTGCGGCGGATTATCTTGTGGAAAAAGTCCCGCTGGTTTATATCATAACTCCCGAATTTGACGAGCCCATCCTTGCCACGGGAGTTAAAGAGAATACTTTGAATATGAGTGATGAAGAGCTCAAAGAATGGTATAACACGCTCAAAGATAGAGTTCTCAAGAGGGCAAAATGGATAAAGGGAGAGGTGGAAAGTATTGAGGGAAGTTTGGGCAATTTCAGAATAAGTGCTGCCGGAACGGAGATACGCTCTGGTGTTATCATTATAGCTACTGGTGGAGATGTTGTTGGCGATGGAACCCATATAGTATCTAGAATGAATGGTGAGAATTTGCATTCTGCTTTATCAGCTCTATATGCAAAGAGAAAAGGTATTGAAGCGACTTATGATTTAATGAAGTCCTATTCTCTCCTTGATTTATATCCGCCTAACGCGAAGAAGGGTGAGGGAGAGCCATTGGCTTATGTAAAGCCTAGGGATATTAACAAGAAAATTGCAACTCTGCTCGGTATGGAGCTTGATAAAGAAGGATTCTTCTTCTTTGCCGAAGAACCCTTACATAGGGTAGAAAGGGCTGGAATTCAATTCATGCTCTTTGAAGAGCCCTTTGGTGGAGTATTTGTAGCTGGTCTAGCTCATAGGCCAATGAGTATTGAGGAAGAAATGGAAGAGGCCGGGTTTGCAGCCCAAAGCGCAATGTATCTCATGCGTGATATTACATCCCCAGCAGGTAAATATGTGAGTGTGACAAATCCAAGAAAATGTGCGGGATGTGGAATATGTGTGGATGCTTGCGTTACCGGTGCTAGGTATGTTGATGAGGAAGATCATATAGCAAAGGTCCGTCCTGCGCAGTGCGTAGGATGTGGGGCCTGTGCTAATGTTTGCCCCAGTGGGGCGGCGATAATAAAAGCGTATAGTCCAACAGGAGTGTTTGAAATGTTAAAGGAGGTAGTAAAATGAGTGAAGAAAAGTTTGATCCAGTGATTGTAGGATTCTTCTGCAACTGGTGTACATCCGCTGCAGCGGATTTGGCTGGTACTGCAAGATTGCACTATCCAGCAAGTATAAAACCTATAAGAGTTATGTGCTCTTCGACTGTTGACCCTGTATATCTCATCAGAGCTCTTCAAGAGGGCGCTGATGCTACTATCCTTGGTGGTTGCCATCCGGGAGATTGCCATTATATCACGGGCAACTACAAAGCTAGGAGGAGAGTTGCAATAGTGAAAACTGTGCTCAAATCTCTTGGATTTGATGATACCAGAGTTCTTCTAGAATGGATATCTGGAAGTGAAGGTCCTAAGTTTGCAAGAGTGATGAATGAATATACAGATTATATAAAGCAAAGAGGTCCATCGGACTTCAAATATCTAGATTCCCTTGGAGGTGAAGAAGTTGAATGAGAATGAAATTCTTAAAAAATTCATAAAGGATGCCTTTGATAAAGGTTTAATTGAAGCTGTAATGGCACCTTCTGCCACAAAGGACTCATACACTTATGCTTTGATAACAAAGAAGGAGGATGTTGATAAATTAACTCCAATTGCGCCTGTTATGCAGTGGAATGGGGCTGATATGATTCGCAGAATAACAAGATTGAAGAAATCTGAGAGAAAATTACTTGCAATTCTAAGACCTTGCGAGTCCCGTACATACAAAGAATTGGTAAAATTCAATCAGATAAATCCCGAGAATATTATTGTCCTTAGCTATGATTGCCCTGGAACTGTGCATGCTAGGAATTTCAAATATGAGCCAACAAGTGCTGAGGACCTTTTGGCAGAGATGAAAAAAGGAAATATAAGTAAAAAAGTGCGTGAATCTTGCCAAGTTTGCGAGTATCCTACGCCAATAAAGGGCGTTGGCGATATAGGATTTGGAATTGTGAACACAGATGAGCCAGTGTTTTTCTCCCTCAGCGATAACGGCAAGGAATTCTTGGCAAGTATAGGCATTCAAGAAGGTGAGAGAGACGATAGCCAGTGGGTTAAGATACATAGGGAGAATAGAGAGAAATGGTTAAAGGAGGAACGCATCACTGGAGGTCGTAAAGGTCTTGAAGATTTCCTATCCTCTTGCTTGAACTGCCACAACTGCAAAGATATGTGCCCAATTTGCTTCTGTAAAGAGTGCTTCTTTGAGGACCATAGTGTGTTTGATTATGAATCCAACAAATACTACAACTGGGCTGATGATAAGGATGGTATAAGATTGCCCACGGATAAATCCCTTTTCCATATTGGGCGTCTTATTCACATGGGCACTTCCTGTGTTGGTTGTGGTCTTTGCCAGCAAGCTTGCCCTATGGATATCCCATTATACAGGCTCTTTGGTATTGTTGGCAATGATTTGCAGAAGGTCTTTGACTACAAGCCGGGTATAAACGATGACATCCCGCCAGTTATGGATTTCCGTGAGGATGAGTTGCACGAATTCGAGGGTTTATTTGGGGGTGAGGAGTGATGGGTAAGAAAGTTGAGATTTTGGATGTGGATAGCAAGCAAATAATGGATGATATAAAGAAAGCTGCCTCACCACCTGAGGAGGTAGAGCACTGGGTTACCATATATGTCATGGGCAAGCCCTATCAAGTTCCTGCGGGCTTGACGATAATGAAAGCATTAGAATATGCGGGTTATCGCTTTATAAGGGGTTCTGGCTGCCGTGCTGGATTCTGCGGTGCTTGCGCAACTGTCTATAGGAAGAAAGGTGAGTATAGGTTTAGAACCGCCTTGGCTTGCCAGACCACTGTGGAAGATGGTATGTACCTTGCCCAGATTCCTTTTGTGCCTGCAAATAAGGCCAAGTACGATTTGGATAAAATTGAGCCTGGGCCCACAACGCTCCTTGAATATTATCCCGAGATTGCTCGCTGCGTTTCTTGCAACACTTGTACTAAGGCCTGTCCCCAAGAGCTTGATGTTATGTATTACATCCAATATGCAATCCGTGGTGATATAAAGAAGGTAGCCGAGTTGAGCTTTGACTGTATCCAATGTGGCTTATGCACTCTTCGCTGCCCTGCTGAAATTCAGCACTATCATATGGCTCAGTTAGCAAGAAGGTTATACGGTAAATACTACTTGCCCAAGAGCCCATGGCTTGAGAGAAGGCTTAAGGAGATTGATAGTGGAATGTACGAGAAGGCCTTTGAGAACATCAAAAAATTGAGGGAAGATCCAGAGGCCATAAAGAATCTTTACTATAAGATTCTGCACGAGGGTTTGGAGAAGGAAGAAAAGCATATTGAAGATCCATTAGAATTTATTAAAGGAGAGGATTAAAATGACCCTGAAACTTATTGGTGGATATCCTGAGTATATGCGTGAAAGCATAGAAATGGTTGAGAAAACTAGGGAGCAGAGAATAAAGGAGAAAGAGAAGGAGAAAGAGCTTGCTCTCAGCGATGAAGAGAGGCAAGAGGTTCTCAACAAATTCCATCCAGATTACGCTCCCGGTGGAAAGAGAGAATTGAAAGTTGGAGTGAATAAGGGAGAGATTGTGCCCAATGAAGTGGCGGACATACTTGAAGCATGGCCTGCCTTGGACCCAAATGAAGTTGATCTGAACGATATTGATTATGATGTTGATATCTTGATAATTGGTGGTGGAGGAGCAGGTACAGTTGCAGCGTTATGGGCGAATTACGAAGGCATACCTGCAGAGAATATTCTTATAGCTACGAAATTGAGGCATGGGGATGCAAACTCAATGATGGCTCAGGGTGGTATTCAAGCTGCAGATAGACCTTGGGACTCACCCATAATTCACTACCTTGATGTCCTTGGCGGTGGACACTTTGCAAACAAGCATGAGTTAGTTAAAGCTCTAACCACGGATGCTCCTAAGATAATAAAATGGCATGAAGACCTAGGAGTGATGTACGATAAGGACGAGAAAGGCAATTTCATTGAGCGCTGGGGCGGTGGGACCTCAAGAAAGAGATTGCACTCTGCCAAAGATTATACAGGAATGGAAATTATGCGTGTTATTAGAGATGAGGCAAGAAATAGGGATATTCCTGTTCTAGAATTTAGCCCTGCCGTTGAATTAATTACAACGGAAGATGGGGAAATTGGAGGGGCAATTCTCTGGAACATGGAGACAAAGGAGTACTATGTGGTAAGGGCCAAGGCAACTGTCCTAGCCACAGGTGGCTGGGGAAGATTGCATATAAGAGGATTCCCAACAACGAATCACTATGGAGCCACTGCAGATGGCTTAGTCATGGCTTATCGCGCAGGAGCAAGATTGAGAGATTTGGAATCTGTGCAGTACCATCCAACTGGAGCTGCCTATCCTGAGCAGATTGTAGGATTGCTCATAACTGAGAAGGTTAGGGCAATGGGTGCCACGCCTGTGAATAAGTACGGTGAGAGATTCGTATTCCCACTAGAGCCCAGGGATGTTGAAGCTGCGATGTTCATTCGCGAGTGCTTTGGCAAGGGTAATTGTGTGAAGACACCCACAGGAATGCGTGGAGTGTGGCTTGACTCCCCGATGATTGAAGAGATGCATGGTGAGGGTGCCATAAGAAAGAATCTTGATGCAATGTACCGTATGTACAAGAGATTTGGCATAGATATGACCAAGGACCCGATTTTAGTATTCCCAACGCTACACTATCAGAATGGTGGTGTGGAGATAAATGCAGATGCTCAGGTTCTTAAAGGAGATGGTTCTCCGTATCCAAGATTCTTTGCAGGTGGAGAAGTTGAGGGTGGAGTGCACGGAAAGAATCGTCTTATGGGCAATTCGCTCTTGGATTACAATGTGTTTGGTAGGAGAGCGGGCATATCCGCTGCAAAGGTTGCCCGCAACTCTGGTAAGCCGGGCAAATTGACATTGAAGCATGTAAAGCTCTTCACAGAGGAAGTGAAAAAGATAAATGTGCCTTTGTCAAGAAGATCCCCAATTCTGCTTCCTGACTACAGAGGAAAGAGAGTACTGGCAAGGAAGATTGATCTTCCAGTATTACAATGAGGTGCTTAAAATGAGAATAATGTTACATGGTTGGGATACCTCTCATCGTATGGGTGTACCTGAGATATGCGATTCAATGACCTCAATAGTCAAGAAGATGGGGCATGAGTATGTGCCTAACGAGAGCAAGGTTATTTGCGCAGAGGCCATTGGTTTTCTTGGATATGATAACCTAACTGATGATTTTGCAAAGGCAACGGTTAAAGAGATGGAAGAGAAGGTAAGCAAGTACGATATAGATTTAATTCTCACCGCTTATGCAGCTCCATATGCTGCGTGGAGCAAAGAGCGTGAAGGTTTCTTGGTTAAAAGGGGATATGAGCTTCCAGTGCCCATAGAGCATATTGCCACATTTCTTTACAAGAATCTGGATAAGCTGAAATTCAAAGAGCTAGATATGACGGTGCTAATGCATGATGGCTGCACTCTTGGCCGTAAGATGCGTGTTGCAGACGAGCCAAGAAAGGTTCTGGAGAAGATTCCCAAATTGAAGTATGTGAATTTTGACCATCCTGAGTTGTATGTGAAGGAGAGAGATTTAAAGCCATGGGATATATCTGCTTGCCCAGGTGGCTGGCTTGATTTTACCCTACCTGAATTGATGCCCTATGTTGCCAGCAATGTGATTCGCGAGTACGCTTTGCCCAGGGAAGTTGATACAATTGTAACTACATGTGGAAATGGATACCACGCATTTAAGGCAGGAGTTAAGCATGGTGGCTTTGATATAAAGGCCATGGCTTATCCAATGCTCATAGACATGGCTCTGGAGGGGGTGCAGTAAATGATAGATGATGTAGTTCAAGAATACACAAAGAGGATAATTGAGTATGGAGCGAAGAGCGAGAAAGTTCGTATTGCATTATCCCGTGCAATTAAGGCCTTTGAGAACAATCGCAGAAACGCTTTAGGTATGTTCCCCCAGAGTATTGATACCGCTAAGGAAGTTCGTAAAATAAAGGAGTACAGCATAGAGCATATGGATAAATTGATAAAGAAGGCATGCGAGAGCATTGAGAGGAACCATGGACATTGCTACTATGCCAAGACGAAAGAAGAGGCATTGCAGATATTCAAAGAGCTTGTTGGCACTGGAAAATTGATAGTTAAAAGTAAAAGCTTGACAAGTGAGGAGATTCATCTTCGTGAATTTTTAGAAGAATTGGGTAATGAGGTTTATGAGACAGATTTAGGCGAATTCATCGTACAACTTATGGGCACAAGGCCCACGCATATTCTAGCTCCTGCAATAAATGTACCTAGGGAGGATGTTGCCAAACTCTTGAGCAAGTTTATGAAAGAGCAGGGCATAATTGAAGAGGATTTGGATGAGAGGGATATTGAGGCGATGGTTGCAGTTGTCCGCAAATTCCTCCGTGATAAGTTCTTCAAGGCGGATATTGGAATTAATGGAGCAAATGCTCTTGCCGCTGACACAGGTACAATGTTCATAATTGAAAATGAAGGTAATGCAAGATTGAGCATAGGTGCACCTCCGGTGCAAATTGCAATCGTTGGCGTGGAGAAGATTGTGCCCACCATTGAGGATGCATTTAAGGTGACGGAAGTTACATGGAGATACGCAAATTACACTGTGCCTGCTTATGTAAATCTCGTATCTGGCCCCAGCAAAACGGGAGATATTGAGAAAGTCATAACTTATGGGGCGCATGGGCCTAAAGAGTTGCATGTAATCTTATTAGATAATGGACGCACAAGGATGCATGAAGAGGGTTATAATGAAGCTCTCTATTGCTTAAGATGTGGAACTTGCTTGTACGAATGCCCAGTTTATGCTGTAACCGCAGGGTTCTTTGGGCAGCAATATATGGGTGGGATAGGTGCCATATGGGATGCCTTCACCACAGTTGGTTTGGAGAAAGCTTCGCCTGTGGCATACACATGTGTGCGCTGCGGAAAATGCAAAGTTATGTGTCCGCTCAATATTGATATTCCAGACATGATTGCAAAGCTACGCAATGATGCTCGCAAGCAGGGCTATATACCAAAAGTAGTCAGGGACTTCGCTGCAGAGGTTGAAGAGTTCATAAAGGAACAAAAGTGAGGCGGAAAATATAAGGACAAGGATTCCATGCTCCCTTCGGTGATTAAAATGAGTAGTGAGGATATTGAAGAAAAGGCAAAGAGGATGCATGAGTTTTATAGGGGCAAGATTCAAACAATGCCTAAGGTTCCAATCCATGATAGAAAGGATTTGAGCATATGGTACACTCCTGGAGTAGCAGCGCCATGTAAAGAGATAAAAGAAGACCCTGAAAAGGTTTATGAATACACCAATAAGGGAAACACTGTAGCAGTTATAAGTGATGCCACACGCATTTTGGGCCTTGGAGATATAGGACCATTGGCAGGATTACCAGTAATGGAAGGAAAATCTTTGCTTTTTAAGCATTTTGGTGGAATAGATGCATTTCCTATAATGATAGATACAAAGAATCCTGATAAGTTTATAGAAGTTGTTAAGTTAATTGCCCCCTCTTTTGGAGGAATAAATTTGGAGGATATTTCCTCTCCTAAGTGTTTCTATATTCTTGATAGATTGCGCAAGGAGTTGGATATACCAGTGTGGCATGATGACCAGCAGGGAACAGCGACTGTAGTACTTGCAGCAGTGTTGAATGCCTTGAAAATAGTAGGAAAGAAGCTTGAGGATGTAGTTATAGCATCCTTTGGTGCGGGTGCCGCGGGATTTGCTGTTATACGGCTTCTTGTAGAAGCAGGTGTGAATCCGGGAAATATAAGAGTTGTTGAAGTTGTGAATCGTGAGCCCATAGTTTTAAATCAGCATATGGACTTAGCGAGATTATTTCCATACAGGGGTTGTTTATTGCGCAAAACAAACAAGGACAATGTTATGGGAGGCCCAGAGGAGGCAGTTAAAGGTGCAGATATTCTTATATCATTCACTCGTCCTGGCCCAGGGGTCATAAAGAAAGAATGGATTGAAAAGATGAACGATGATGCCATTGTTTTCCCTCTGGCAAATCCAGTGCCAGAAATCTGGCCCGATGAAGCAAAGGAAGCTGGAGCTAGAATAGTTGGTACTGGGCGTTCTGATTTTCCCAATCAAATAAATAATTCTCTTGGATTCCCTGGTATATTTAGAGGTGCCTTGGATGTAAGGGCAACAACTATTACTGATAGTATGGCCGTTGCTGCGGCTCACGAGCTTGCAAAAGTTGGAGAAGAAGAAGGATTAAGTGAGGATAAGATTCTGCCATCAATGGATGACTGGGATATATTTGCTAGAGAGGCCGCAGCTGTGGCTGTTGCGGCTCTCGAGGCAGGTGTAGGAAGAAAGTATACTACATGGGATGAAGAGTATGAGTTGGCTAGAAAGATGATAGGTAATTCTCGTGAGAGTTTAAAGGTCCTTATGGATAAGAAACTTGTATAAAGGAGGAATAGAAAATGAATCTATATGAGTATCAAGGTAAGGCACTCTTTAAGAAATATGGAGTGCCAGTACCCCAGGGCTATGTAGTGTTCAAACCTGAGGAAATTATGGATTTCTATGGAGAGCGAGTGATAAAGGCCCAAGTGCTAACAGGAGGAAGAGGAAAGAGCGGTGGTGTAAAATTTGCCTCTAATGTTGAAGAGGCCAGAAAATTGGCTAAAGAGATACTCTCTATGGAGATCAAGGGACATAAGGTGCATGCCATTCTTGTTGAAGAAAAGTTGAAAATTGAGAAAGAGTACTATCTGAGCATTCTAATTGATAGGAGCACTAGAAAACCTTTAATAATGGCATCCCCAGAAGGGGGTGTAGAGATAGAAAGTGTGCCCGATGAGAAAATTTACAAGTTTGTTGTAAATCCAGAAATTGGCGTGCAGCCATTTGTGGGCAGAGCGCTCGCGAAGAAGATGGGATTTACAGGCGATTTAGCTAAGCAATTTACCAACATATTGATGAACCTCTATAAGCTATTTAGGGAGTACGATGCAGAGTTAGTGGAAATAAACCCCCTTGTTTTAACTGAAGGTAAAGAGGTCAAGACAGAGATGTACCCACCTATGTCAGGAATGACATTAAGCACAAAAGCGCCAGGGAAGCTCATAGCGGCAGATTCAAAGGTTGTGATTGATACAGATTCATTATATAGGCACAAGGACTTGGAGGAGAATGCAGAGGAGAAGACCCCATTAGAATTAGAGGCAACTAAGGCAGGGTATGCATTCGTAGAGCTTGATGGCAATGTGGGAGTCATTGCAAATGGAGCAGGATTGACAATGGCTACACTGGATACTTTGCTTTTATATGGATTGAAGCCCAGAAACTTCTTGGATTTGGGAGGAACGGATAGTGTGGATATAACGAAGAACGCTTTCACATATGTTTTGAAGGCAAATCCAGATGCTATTCTAGTGAACATATTCGGCGGAGTAACGAAGTGCGACACGGTTGCACAGGGTATAATAGCGGCGAAAGAGGCATTCAATATCAATATGCCAATAGTTGTGCGCTTGAGTGGTGTGCACGAAGAAGAAGGCCGCAAGATGCTTGAAGAGAATGGCATACATGCCTTCGCAGATATGCGCCATGCAATTGAAAAACTTAAAGAGATAATGGAGGGATCACAATGAGCGTGATAGTTGATGAAAACACGAAAATAATTGTGCAGGGTATAACGGGACATCAGGGCTCTTTCCATAGCGGTGAGATGATAAAGTTTGGAGCAAAGGTTGTAGCTGGGGTTACTCCCGGCAAGGGAGGAATGAAAGTTCATGATGTTCCTGTTTACGACACTGTAGAAGAGACATTAGTTCACGAGCCGGATGCAACTATGATAACCGTGCCTGCACCATTCGTGAAGGATGCGGCTTTTGAAGCCATGTACAACGGAATTCGCGTTGTTTACATTCTAACGGAAAAAGTTCCTCTGCATGATGCTCTGGACATCGTTACTTATGCAAGAAGCCATGGACATGTTGTGATAGGTCCCAACGGCCCAGGCATAACTGTGCCGGGAAAGACAAAGATGGGCATAATGCCAAACCACATATTCAAGAAGGGAACGGTTGCGGTGGCATCTCGCAGTGGAACTTTAACATACGAGATTGTAAATGCTCTCACCCTCAATGGCTATGGACAGAGCACCGTGATTGGTTTGGGTGGCGATAGAATCACCGGCCTGAACTTTGTAGATATCTTAGAACTCTTTGAGAAGGACGAAGACACAGAAGCCATAGTTCTCGTGGGTGAAATAGGCGGCACCGCGGAAGAGGAAGCGGCTGAATACATCAAAAAGTATGTAAGCAAGCCTGTTGTGGCGTATATAGCAGGGCGCTCCGCGCCTCCGGGCAAAAGAATGGGGCATGCGGGAGCGATAATCACAAGAGGCAAGGGCACTGCGGAGAGCAAAATCAAAGCGTTCAACGAAGCTGGCGTGCCTGTGGCAGAGTTCCCTTGGGAGATACCACAAGTTTTAAAGAAAGTTTACAAATAAATTCTCTTTTTTTATTTTGAGAAATTCTTTTATACGATGCGATGTATAGATACTTTGGAGAGGTGAATAGATGCGTTTTGGACTCTTGGGCATAGTTATTGCCCTGTTGGTTACCCTGCTATTTTTACAAGGGGCCGTGCAGGGAGGGGGATCTACGACAGATAGCTCAAATACCGAAGTACTAAATGGAGCTATGATATATTCCACGCCTCATACTGTTGATCGCATTGCAGTATATGGTAATACAGCTGCATGGGTAGAATGGAATCCTGAAAATCCAGATATCAAAGGCTATAAAGAGGGAAGCTTGGTGACATTTGCAAATAGCCCTGATACTGAAACATGGGTCTCCGTTGGCTCTATTGTTGCTTGGGAAGATTATCCCCCGGGGGGTAATGGTGGAAATATAATGTCTTCTGGGGGATTAATATATTCTGGAAATAATCCTCAGTATCCAGATGTCTATGACCACAATGTTGTATTCGTAGATAATGGAAAGATAATGGCAAAGATTAATGGGAATTTGAAGGTTATTGACAATATAGGCAGGGATGATATAGTGCCTAAAATATCCTCTAACTACATAGTATATGGAAATTATGTCTACAAGATCAGCACGGGAGAAAAGTGGGCTTTTGATCACAATAATAAATTTATAAATGTGGGCTCCGATGTCTCCGGTGATTGGGCAATTGCATTTGGTAGAAACAATTTTGGAAAGAGTATATACATAGATGCATTCAACTTGTACAACGGTGCCTATGTTAGAGTGTGGGAGCAGGATGTTGGACAGTACACATACTTTGATTCCGTTGGCATTGATGGAAACTTGATTTACTGGAGTTGTGATACTATTGGCTATGTTTATGATCTTGTGAGTATGAAGCTTACAAGTTACTCAGTTAATGATGGCTCTTTAGATTCTTTGGTTATTGGTGGAGGAAAGATGCTTTGGGATGTTGTGAAAGATGATGGCTCTTACGAGATTTATATGGGAGACTCCCCCAGCACACCGCAAAATTACATAGAGGTCACACTTTTTAACAGTGGAGGCATTGATGCGAGTATTGCAACCCTCTTGATAAGGGACTCAAATGGAAATATGCTGGGCTATGATGTCAATTACAAACATTATAATAGCATCCCAAATGCTGTGATAATCAAAGAAGTAGGTACATACTCTTATCGCCTATTTGGCTCTGGCTATACCTATTCTGTTATCGGCTCCCATGGTGGAAAGTATAGCTTGAGAATAAGGCACTTTGGAAATGCGAGAGCTTTTGAGCTGGATGTAAATGCTCTCAACATCACAATTTCCAAGAGCGAAGTACATCATTACATAGTAGATTGGGCTAAGCTGGCAGACAAGGTTAAGGGTGCAGTGCAAGTTAGCGTTGACAAGGATGGAGACGGTAATCTAGAGAAGAGCTTTTCACTTTCATCAGGTACGATTACAGATACATTGTTTAGCTCTGGAGGAAGTAATGGAAATAGCAATGGTGGTGGAAGTGGAGATACAGGGAATTTCAAATCCTTTGATTTCAGCTTTAATATGGGAGGAACTTTGTGCGTGGTTACAGGTGTTTTGCTACTTATAATTTTGATTGCAATTGTTGTGCATAGGAGGAGAAGGAGGTAATCTCCTTTCATCTTTATTTTTCGCAATATCTTTTTAATCTTGTAATCCATGCCTATAGCAGGTGATTGAGATGATTGATGAGATTGTTGAAGCAATAAGGAGGGCTGAGACAGAGCTTGCAGAAGACACCGTACAGGCCCTCAAAAAAGCCTATGAGAAAGAAACAAACGAGATGGCAAGGACACAGCTTAAAGCTATAATTGAGAATTTTACTGTGGCAAGAAAAGGATCTTTGCCAATGTGCCAAGATACAGGCCTACAAACATTCTTCATAGATATGGGCTATGATTTTCCATATCGTGCCCAATTGAAGGATGCAATAACTGAAGCGGTAAGAAGAGCAACAAAAGAAGTGCCTTTAAGGCCAAATGCAGTGCATCCGTTCTTGCATAAAAACTCAGAAGATAACACTGGAAGATTCGTTCCATACATTCACTGGGAATTGAGAGAGGGAGATGATGCAATTATCCATGTCATTCCCAAGGGTGGCGGAAGCGAGAACATGAGCGGATTGTACATGCTTTCCCCCGGTGTGGGGATAAAAGGGATAAAAAAGACGGTTATAGAGCACATATTCAAATCTGGTGGATACCCATGCCCGCCGACAATAATAGGCGTTGGCATAGGAGGAGGTGCAGATTTAGCTCTAACTCTTGCTAAGAAAGCAGCCATATTGAGACCTGTGCCCTCAAGGCATGAGGAAGAGTTCGTGGCTCAATTAGAGGATGAGCTCTATGAGATGGCAAACAAGCTGGGCATAGGACCTATGGGTCTTGGTGGAGATACAACGGTGCTGGATGTTCATGTGGAATATGCACACAGACATCCTGCAACTTTACCCCTTGGAATTGTAACGCAATGCTGGGCCAACAGGAAGAGAAAAGTGCTTATTGACGCCAACGGCCATGTGGAGGTGGTCTAAATGGAGTATCACGAGAAGACGCCTATAATGGATGCTAGGAAATACAAGCTTGGAGATGTTGTCTATGTAACCGGAGAGCTTGTGCTTGCAAGGGATGAAGCTCATAAAAAGCTATTGGAAGAAGGTTCTCCCGTTGATTTAAAAGGAGCGGTGGTATATCATTGCGGGCCTGTAATAACGAAGAGAAACGGAGAGTGGAAAGTTGTAGCTGCAGGACCTACCACAAGTATAAGAATGGAGATTTTTGAGGACAAGTTCATAGAAAAATTCAGGCCTGCTATGATTGTAGGCAAAGGTGGAATGGGAGAAAGGACTCTCAAGGCACTTAAAGAATATGGAGCAGTATATGCCGCGTACACAGGTGGTTGTGGAGCTCTGGCAGCTGAGAGAATTAAGGGTGTTAAAGAAGTGCATTTCTTAGAAGAATTGGGCATACCTGAGGCTGTGTGGGTATTCAATGTTGAAGAGTTTGGTCCATTGGTTGTGACTATGGACGCGCATGGAAATAGCTACTATGATAATGTGGACGAAGAAGCCAAGAAGAATTTAGATGCACTATTGAATAAAATTGAAAGTGAGAGTTGATTTTTTCCTCCTCTCTTTCTCATTTTAGTTTTTACTTCTTTCCTATACAACATCCAGAGTTTTCGTAAATGGTTTATAATACTACGCAGAAAGTTGAAATATGAGTTAAATTAGAATAATCAACATCTTATAAACAGAAATCGCATTAAAAATAACGAAAAACTTAAATTAAATGTCGAAATATCGTATCATGATGAGAAAAAGAATACTCATTGCTAAGGTTGGCCTAGACGGGCATGATCGTGGGGCCAAAGTTGTTGCTAGAGCCTTGAAGAATGCTGGTTTTGAAGTGATTTACACTGGTATAAGGCAGAGCCCCGAGCAGGTTGTTGAAACTGCAATACAGGAAGATGTCTCGCTAATAGGGCTTAGCTGTCTGTCTGGTGCTCACATCCCGCTATTCAAGAAGGTTATTGAGCTTATGAAGGAGAAGGGGGTGGATATCCCAGTATTTTGTGGAGGAACGATACCTCCTGGGGATGTTGAAATATTAAAAAAGATGGGGATGAAGGAGGTATTTGGGCCTGGAGCGCCCCTTAAGCTTATTGTAGAGAAGGTGAAGAAATGGGTGAAATAGAGAATATGATAGATAGAATAAGGCAGGGGGACAAGGTAACCCTTTCAAAGCTTATAACAAAGATGGAGAACGATCCAGAGCTTAGGAAGGAAGTGATAAAGAGGATATATGGATGTCCTGTGAAGGGGAAGATAATCTGTTTTACAGGACCTCCGGGAGTGGGAAAGAGTACCCTTATAGATCACGTGATATCCATTTTAACGGAAAGAGGGAAGAAGGTTGGAGTTATACTTGTTGATCCTCGATCACCCTATACGGGCGGATCTCTTTTAGGGGATAGAATTAGAATGCAGAGACACGCAACAAATCCCAATGTGTTTATAAGAAGCATAAGCTGTGCAGATAATCCGGAGGGTATATCCCGTTCTGTAAAGGATATTTTGAAGGTGATGGGCCTCTCCGGAATGGATTATATCATTGTAGAGACCGTTGGTACAGGACAGATTGCAGTTGAGGTCTCCTACATATGCCACACAACGGTTCTGGTACTGATGCCCAATATGGGAGATGACATTCAGATGATGAAGGCTGGCATAATTGAGAGTGCGGATATATATGTGATAAACAAGAGCGATATAGGGGGTGCGGATCTCACAGAGGCATATTTGAAGGATAATGTGGAGCCTAGGAATGGATGGGAACCTCCAATAATAAGAACAGTGGGGTACAACAGAGCCACAGTTATCCCGCTCATAGAAAAAATTGAGGAACATCTAAAATATGAGAATCCTATGTACATGGAGAAGATTAAGGGATTGCTTAAAACGATGTTTTTGGATTATATTGATGATCTTGCATGTAGGTTCTTGGAGAAGGAGTCTAAGTTTGAAGAATTTGTGGATAAGGTTGCAAATTGTGGATGTGATTATTATACTGCCGTTGAAGAGCTCTATGATATATTCAAGAAGGAGGTGATTTGTCGTGATAAAAAAGATTGATCATGTGGCCATAGCTGTTAAAGAGCTTGCAGAAGGTACGAGGATATGGGAAGATATGGGTTTTCACATAGAGTATGAGACTGTTGAGGATCAGAAGGTGAAGATAGGCATGATTCATCTCGGCGATTCCAGAATTGAAATTCTAGAGCCTTTGGATGAGGATTCTCCAATCTCAAAATTCTTGGAGAAGAGAGGTGAAGGCCTACATCATCTTGCAGTGCAGGTGGATGATATTGAAAATGTCCTCAAAGATTTGAAGAGCAAGGGTTATAGGCTCATAGATGAAAAACCCAAGATCGGAGCTGGAGGCAAAAAGATTGCCTTTGTGCATCCAAAATCTTCTAAGATTCTATTAGAGCTTGTGGAGGGTTGAATATGGATGTTGAGGAGATAATAAAGGAGAAAAAGAGGTGGGAGAAGAGCACACTTCAGAAATTCTTAGATAAGAAGCCTGAGAGGAAGAAATTCATGCTTGATTTTGGTAGGGAGATCGATAGGCTCTACACTCCCGAGCATCTTAAAGATTGGGATTATTTAGAAAAGTTGGGATTTCCAGGCGAGTATCCCTTTACTCGAGGGGTTTATCCAACCATGTATCGTGGTCGCTTATGGACAATGCGCCAGTATGCAGGATTCGGCACTGCAGAGGAGACCAATAAGAGATACAAGTTTCTTTTAGAAAGGGGTCAGACTGGGCTGAGTGTGGCCTTTGACTTACCAACGCAGGTGGGCTACGATTCGGACGATCCTATGGCTATGGGGGAGATTGGAAAAGTGGGTGTGGCCATCGATACTATTGAGGACATGCGCATCTTATTTGATGGAATTCCTCTAGATAAAATAAGCACATCCATGACCATAAACTCCACAGCTGCTATTCTTCTGAGTATGTACCAGATTGTTGGAGAGGGGCAAAATGTGCCAAGCGGGGTTCTTAGGGGTACTATTCAGAATGATATCTTAAAGGAGTACATTGCGAGGGGCACTTACATATTTCCCCCGCAACCCTCCATGCGGTTAGTGGCAGATACCATAATATACTGCTCTGAAAGGATTCCCAAATGGAATCCAATAAGCATCTCCGGCTATCACATTCGTGAGGCTGGAAGCACTGCAGTTCAAGAGGTGGCATTTACCATCGCCGATGGTATGGAGTATGTGAAATGGGTTATGCGCAGGGGCGTGGATGTGGATAAGTTTGCACCACGCTTATCCTTCTTCTTTGCCTCCCACAACAACTTCTTTGAAGAGATAGCTAAGTTCAGGGCTGCCCGCAGAATATGGGCCAAGGTTATGCGCGATAGATTTGGAGCGAAAAATCCAAAATCTTGTATGCTTAGATTCCACACGCAAACTGGTGGCTCAACACTCACAGCACAGCAACCTCTCAACAATATAATACGTGTAGCAATCCAGGCTCTTGCTGCTGTAATAGGAGGAACGCAAAGTCTGCATACAAATTCCTATGATGAGGCCCTAGCTCTTCCAACCAGGAAATCTGTGGAGATCGCGCTAAGAACGCAGCAGATAATTGCCTATGAGAGTGGAGTTGCTGATACCATTGACCCTATGGGCGGAAGCTATTATGTGGAATGGTTAACAGATACTATTGAAGAAGAGGTTTGGAAATATCTGGATAAAATTGATGAGATTGGAGGAATGACCAAGGCCATAGAGATAGGGTATGTGCAGAAGGAGATTGCAGATTCAGCTTACAAGATACAGATGGAAATTGAGAATGGAGAGCGTGTTGTTGTAGGCGTGAATAAATTTGTGGATGAGAATGAGGAGATAAACATAGAGATAATGAAGGTGAGCGAAGAAGCGGCCATGAAGCAGATTGAGAGACTCCAGAGATTCAAGAAGAGAAGAAATAAGGAAAAAGTTAAAGAGGCTTTAAAGCAATTACAGAGGGTGGCGGAAAAGGAGGAAAGCAACGAAAACAATATGGTTCCATACATCTATAACTGCGTAAAAAATAAAGCAACTCTGGGTGAGATAGTGGCGGCTATGAAAGAAATATTTGGAGAGTACCGAGCTCCCACGGTGGTATGATGAATCATAAGTATGATATATGCCACATACTTTATCATTGCCGAAATTCGTTATGTTGATTGTCGAAAATGGGGGATGAATATGCTTGAAGAAAAGAGAAAAAAAGCTATGGAAGGCGGAGGAAAGGAGAGAATAAATAAGCAGCACGAAAAAGGAAAGCTCACAGCTAGGGAGAGAATTGAGAAACTTTTAGATGAAGGCACATTTGTAGAATTGGGCATGTTTGCAGAATCTCGTGCCACGGAATTCGGTATGGACAAGAAGAGATTCCTTGGGGATGGTGTTGTAACTGGATATGGCACAATAAACGGGCGCTTGGTTTTCGTGTATGCTCAAGATTTCACAGTTCTCGGGGGCTCTTTGGGAGAGATGCATGCTGAGAAGATTGCAAGAGTTTTGGATTTGGCCTTGAAAAATGGTGCTCCCGTGATAGGGCTCAACGATTCAGGGGGAGCCAGAATTCAAGAGGGGGTAGATTCTCTAAAGGGCTATGGTGAGATTTTTTTCCGCAACACCATCGCCAGTGGGGTAGTTCCTCAGATTGCAGTCATAATGGGCCCTAGTGCAGGCGGTGCCGTTTATTCCCCTGCCATCATGGATTTTGTTGTTATGGTTGATAAGACCTCATACATGTTCATAACTGGGCCTCAGGTAATCAAGGCTGTTACAGGGGAAGATGTGGATTTTGAAACCTTAGGGGGTGCAATGGTGCACAATCAGAAAAGTGGAAATGCGCATTTTTTCGCAAGAAATGAAGAAGAAGCCCTGGAACTCGTGAGGACTCTTATAAGCTACTTGCCATCAAACAACATCGAAGACCCTCCTTTCATGGATACTGGTGACCCACCAGATAGGATAAACTATAAGTTAGACAATATTATACCTCAAGACCCAAAAAAATCCTATGATGTGAAGGATGTAATCAATATAATTGTGGATAAAGGCACATTTTTTGAAATTCATCCTCTTTATGCACAGAACATAGTGGTTGGATTTGCGAGAATGGGTGGCAAAGTTGTGGGCATTGTGGCGAATCAGCCAAAGGTATATGCTGGAGTGCTAGACATAAATGCCAGTGATAAAGCTGCAAGATTTGTTAGATTCTGCGATGCTTTCAATATTCCCATTGTTACCCTAGTAGATGTCCCTGGCTATATGCCTGGAGTGGCTCAAGAGCATGGGGGAATAATAAGGCATGGGGCAAAATTGCTCTATGCGTATAGCGAGGCAACGGTACCAAAGATAACGGTTATCTTGCGTAAGGCATATGGGGGTGCGTATATAGCCATGGGATCTAAGCATCTTCGCACAGATGTTGTTTATGCATGGCCCAATGCGGAAATAGCAGTTATGGGCCCAGAGGGTGCAGTTAATATAGTGTTTAGAAGAGACATTGCAAATGCAGGGGATCCTGAGAAGAAGAGGGAAGAATTGATTAGAGAGTATCGTAACAAGTTTGCAAATCCTTATGTGGCTGCCTCGCGCCTCTATGTGGATGATGTAATTTATCCTCATGAAACAAGGCCCAAGATAATTCAAGCTCTAAATATGCTGGAGAATAAGAAAGAGGATAGGCCTGAGAAGAAGCATGGGAATATACCCTTATAGGTGGTGTAATGAAGTATCTCATTCCCATATTTACAGTTTTCATCCTTCTGGGAAACACTATGGCAATGGCTTCTTTGCCCTCATATAGGGATTGGAGCTTTACTTACAATGCAGATAGTGCGTCATTTTCAATGCAAAATTCCAACGCTTTAATTATAATTGTAAATGGAATAGCGTATTTGAGTACGAACCTATCCGAGCCTATTGAGAAAGGTACCCGTATAACTCTTAATCTAAGTGCCCAAGCAGATGCAATGTCGATAGATTATGGAATGAAAATTGTTATTGGTGGAGATGTATTGCTTGATAGCAAGCTCAAAAATGGGGCTCAAAGCTTTCAGTTCTATGCTATGCGTACTTACAATGCTAGTGAGAAATTAACTATTATCTTTTATAATTTTGGAGGAAAATTAGATGTGAAGTTAGAGCCTTTGTATATAGAGAAGGTTAAAGGTGGTATAGATGAGGGATTGATTTTAACAGGAGTAGGTATACCTGTGGTATTTGTAGTGCTCAGCATTCTTGCTGCAGTTATGTATTTTTTGAAACCTAGAAAGAAAGAAGAGAAGAAAGAGATTAAGGAGGAGAAAAAGATGATAACTATGAAAGAGCAGGAGGTTGATAGTGAGGTTATAGCCGCTATTGCGGGAGCTTTAACTCTCTACCTCGGTGGAAAGAAGTTCAAGATCATAAGTGTAAAACCCTCACCTTGGAAATATTACGGAAGATTGAGAATGTTGAGGCGGTGGAAATGAGAAGAAGATTTAAGGTAATGGTTGATGGAAAGGAGTACATAGTGGAAATTGAAGAAATTGGAGAAGTAAGTCAAAGCCAACAAGTACCTGTGCAGCCAAAGTATGAATTAAAGCACGAAGAGCCAAAGCCCAGTGCGCCTAAGCCTGTGGAAACTATTGCGGATGGAGCTGTAACAGCGCCAATGCCTGGCAAGATCTTAGACATAAAGGTCAAAAAGGGAGACAGGGTAAAGGCTGGAGATGTGCTAATAATATTAGAAGCTATGAAGATGGAAAACGAGGTAGTGGCGCCTAAGGGTGGTGTAGTTGAAGATATAAAGGTAAATGTTGGAGATACAGTGGATAGAGGTGCGGTGCTAGTGGTAATAGGTGAATAAATTGTTAGGCATAATAGGAGAGTTGGTTGGATTCCTTGCCTTAAGCTGGAAAGAAGTAGTGATGATTATAGTTGGTGGAATATTCATAGTGCTGGGTATAAAATACAAAATGGAGCCTTTGCTTCTCGTGCCTATAGGATTCAGTGCAATAATTGTCAATCTTCCATTAAGTGGGATAACCGATGTTCCCCATGGCTTTTTGTATCTCGTGTATAAATACCTTATACGCACGGAGGCAATTCCCTTATTAATATTTCTTGGAATAGGCGCTATGACAGATTTTGAGCCTTTGCTTGCTGACCCCAAAACTTTTCTCCTGGGAGCTGCAGCTCAAATTGGCATATACTTTGCCATGCTTGCAGCTTTGATAATGGGATTTAACATAAACCAAGCTGCAGCCATAGGCATAATTGGAGGTGCAGATGGCCCTACAACAATTTACACAGCAACAAAACTCTCTCCCGATATACTCGGTGCAGTTGCAGTTGCTGCCTATTCTTACATGTCTCTTGTGCCCATAATACAGCCACCGGTGATTAAAGCTCTAACAACTAAAAAAGAGAGAAGCGTGGTTATGGAGCCCTTACGCAAAGTTTCGAAGAAAGAAAAAATTCTCTTTACTATAGTAACCACAATTGTTGTAGGTCTTTTGATTCCCACAGCTCTGCCTCTAGTGGGAATGCTAATGTTTGGCAATCTTCTGCGAGAGTGTGGAGTTACGGAGAGGCTATCTAAAACTGTTCAAAATGAGTTGATAAACATAGCCACCATATTTTTAGGACTTGGTGTGGGATATATGATGACTGCCGATAAGTTCTTAACTCTGCAGACTGTGGAGATTCTACTTCTTGGGGTGTTTGCCTTTGCCACAGCTACTGCTGGAGGCGTGTTGTTTGGTAAGCTCTTCTACGTGCTCTCCCATGGAAAGATAAACCCAATGATTGGAGCTGCTGGTGTAAGTGCAGTACCTATGAGTGCGAGGGTTGTTCAAAAGATGGGTGCCAAAGAAAATCCCAGGAATTTCCTGCTAATGCATGCAATGGGTCCAAATGTGGCTGGTGTAATAGGCTCTGCTATAGCTGCAGGTGTATTCATCGCATACCTTCTTTGAGCCTTTTCTCTCTTTCTTCTATTATCTTGGCTACTAAAGTTTTTAGCTTTTGAGGATGTTCAAGGGAGAATTCATATTTGTATGGACAATCCACATCCCTAATAATTTTATCTTCGTATGGATCGTATATGAATGGATAGAATCTGCATCCTTCGGGTCTATTTTCATATATCTTACAAAGACCTTTATCATCTAAAAACACACATTTTCCTTGTTCGTTTTTCAAAAACAGGTATCCATCTTTCTCATAATAAAAATCATGGTAGCCTAATTTTTCAATTCTTTTCACATCCTCTATGGTTAGCATCATTTCGGTATCATGGCAGCATAGGGAGCAGTGATGTTTGAGGCAAGGATTCATACTACAGCCATATATTATCAGGTATAACAAGCTTGTGTTAAAATTTTAATATTGTATTCCATATTTCTTTCTATGAAATTACTAGCCATAGCGGATATTCACGGCTCTCGGGATGCTTTATACCTTATAGAAGAGTTTGACGGAATTTACGATTTTGATGCAGTTCTTATTGCAGGAGACATAACCAATTTTGGACCTGCTCAATTTGCATTAGATTTTTTGAATAAGATAAACAAGCCTACATTTGCAGTTCCCGGCAACTGTGACCCACCAGATGTAATAGATGCCATAGAGAAAAGCAAAGCTGTTAATATGCATAAAAAGGATTATAAATTTGAGGGTTTGCATCTTATAGGCCTTGGAGGCACAAATGGTATGGGATTCACCATGGGAATAACATTCCAAGAGGATTTTGCCTATAAATTTTTATCAAAATGCAAAGAATGTATATTCCTCCTTCATCAACCACCTTATGGAATTTTAGATGATGTTGGAACTCGCCATATAGGAAGCGAGGGGATAAGAAAGGCGGTATTTGATGCAAAGCCAAAGTTTGTAATTTCAGGACATGTGCACGAGGCAAGGGGATATTTGAAAACAGAGAGCACCCTATTTGTGAACCCTGGTCCTGCCAAATCTGGATATGCAGCTCTTGTGGATACTGATAATTTTAGCGTGAGGATGCTAGAAAAATAAGCAAAAATTTCTTATTTAATGAATATAATATCCTTCAAGGAGGTATTGATATGGCTGAGAATGAAGACCTTGGTAGTCTGAACCTGTGGGAGCAGGTGCAGAACTATCTTGCTAAGATTCAAAAAAGAGAAAAAGAAGTTAATGAAAGGGCTAAGGAGCTTGATGAGAAGGAGAAATCTCTTAATGAAAGGGAAGCAAAAGTTCAAGAGGCTGAGAAAAGAATTGCAGATAAAGAAAAGCTCTTGGATAAGAAGAGCTCTGAGCTAGAAAACTATGCAAAACAGCTTGAAAATGAGAAAAAGAAATATGAGGAAAAGTATAAAGAACTGCAAAAGAAGCTTGAAGCCTTAAATACTGCAGAAAACGTTCTCAAGGATTATGAAAAGACACTAAAAGCTACGAAGGAGGAAATAGAAAAGAAATTGAGTGATATATCCACACTTTACAAGGGGCTTTCGGATTTAAGAGAGAAAATGATTAATGTAATACAAACATTGAGCAGTGGAGAAATTCCAGTTAAAGAAGAGAAACCTGCAGCCAAGGAAGAAAAGAAGGAGGCAAAAGAGGAGAAGAAAGAGGAAAAGCAAGAGTACGAGGTTGTAGTAGTGGATGGAGAAGAGTTTATCAAGTGTCCTCAGTGCGGAACTCTAAATTCAAAGGATGCAATAATGTGCTATAACTGCGGTTATGTCTTTAAGCC
>WAPW01000090.1 GCA_015520565.1 Candidatus Aciduliprofundum sp.
CATTATGGGTAAAACTTAATTAATGAGATGCCTTATGTTTATTTGAGGTGATAGAGTGGTAGTGCTAACTGCGATAATACACAAAGAGGAAGACATGTACATCGCTGAATGCCCAGAAGTTGGAACTGTGAGTCAAGGAAGCACCATTGAGGAGGCCATTGCAAATTTAAAGGAGGCAACTGAGCTTTATTTGGAAGAATTTCCGTTGGAGGAAGAAACTCATCCAATTCTTACAACATTTGAAGTATCCTTTGTAAAGGGAGAGGAAAAAGTTGCCAAAGCTTAGAAAAGTTTCTGGGGAGGAAGTAGTTAAAATTTTATGCAACAAATTTGGTTTTCAGATAACGGGTAGGAAGGGTAGTCATGTAAGGCTTTCTAAAATCACACCGGAAGGGAAAGTTGGAACGGTGGTTCCTATGCACAAAGAACTCAAAATAGGCACGCTCAAAGGAATATTAAAGCTCGCTAAGGTTGATGTTGATGAATTTGCAAAGTATTTATAACATTCCTCCCTGTTGCACTTACATAACAGCCGCACAAAAACCTACATTCCCAACCTCTCAACAATCTCATCCACAAGCTCCTCCAAGCCATCCCCCATCTTCGCAGAAATCTTTATGCGCGGGGAATCGGTGCGGAGCAAATCCACCTTGTTCTCCACCTCCATAATGGGGATATTGAAATCCTTCTTGATTTCGCTTAGAAGTTTTAACTGCTCATCCATACTGTACCCGCATGTCTCAGATGGGTCAAGGATAAAAACTATTATGCTTGCAAGATACTTTAGAGCGAGAATCGCCTCCTTCTCTATCCTATTCCTTTTTTCTAAGGGCCTGTCTAAAAGGCCGGGAGTATCAACTATCTGCACTCTCTTGCCCTTAATCTCCATGTGCCCCACTACAATTCCCTTTGTGGTGAAAGGATATGGGGCAATCTCTGGTTTTGCAGTACTCAACTTTGCCACAAGTTCGGATTTTCCAACATTTGGATAGCCAGCTACTACAACAGTAGGCAATTCAGGGTTTATATCGGGCAATTTTCTTATTATATCCCTCACATTTCCCAAGTATTCAAGCTTGGGTGCAATTTGCTTCAAAATTGAAGAAGTTCTTCCATAGAATTCCTTGCGGAACTTTATTGCTTCTTCAACCTTGCCCACTCCTTTAATTTTGCGTGCATACTTATCGGCAAAGCCGTTTATCTTCTCTATTGCCCAAACCAAGGATGCAAGGGCTCTCTTGTACTCATTCTTATCAACGAGCAAATCTAAGAGGGTGCGGTAGAATGGGTGAAGCTTGTTTATATAGGGAAAAGAATCCACATATTTCTTAAGGGTACTCACAGCCACATCCCTCGCAGTGTAAATCTTCGCAATGCTGAGATTCTTATGAAATCTAAGGCGATTTTTGCTTAGAGGTACTTCCACCTTCTTGGAACGCCGAAACATCTTATCAATTATCTCCTCCGCCGTGAGCACTGTTGGAATGTTACGATACACATGGTTGCATAGGGTTCAAGTATAAATAGCATATGGAAAAATTAAATATCCTAGCGAGATATGGGGAGGTATGCGAATATTCATAGGAGTTGCTTGGCCCTACGCCAACGGCCCAATTCATCTTGGCCACATAGTTGGAGCTTATCTTCCCGCAGATATATTCGCCAGGTACCAAAGAATGCAGGGAAATGAAGTACTAATGGTCTCAGGAAGCGACGAGCATGGTACGCCCATAACAATAACGGCAGAAAAGGAAGGAAAGAGCCCGCAGGAGATAGCAGATAGATACCATAAAATAAACAGCGAGGTTATGGAGAAGCTAGGCATATCCTTTGACCTATTTTTCCGAACTTCGCATCCTCACCATGAGGAAATAGTTAAGGAATTCTTCCTTCGCCTTTGGGAAAGGGGATATTTGTACAAGAAAAAAATGCTTCTACCATATTGTCCAAAATGCAAGAGATTCTTGCCAGATAGGTATGTTGTAGGCACTTGCCCATATTGCGGATACGAGAATGCCCATGGAGACCAGTGTGATAACTGCGGCAGGATGCTTGACCCAAAGGATTTAATAAATCCAAGATGCGCAATTTGTGGCACACCCACAGAATTCAGGGAAACGGAGCACATATTCTTTGCATTATCCAAATTGGAAGAGCCCATTTTGAAATGGCTTGAAGACAAAACTTATTGGAGGGATAATGTCATAAAATTCACGAGAAATTTTGTGAAGGGTGGACTCAAGGATAGAGCAATAACTAGAGATTTAGAATGGGGGGTTGAAGTACCCCTTGAGGGATTTGAGAATAAGAGAATTTATGTGTGGTTTGATGCCGTTATCGGTTATCTTTCAGCAAGTATAGAGTGGGCTAGGCGCAATAAAAAGGATTGGAAAGCATTCTGGAAAGATGAAAATACGAAGCATTATTACTTTTTGGGCAAGGATAACATTCCATTCCACACGATAATATGGCCCGCCATGCTAATGGCCCATGGCGAGCTTAATCTTCCCTATAATGTTGTAGCCAACGAGTATCTTCGCTTCTCAGGTGAGAAGTTCTCAAAGAGCAGGGGCATTGGAGTTTGGATGCCCGAATTGTTGGAGAATTTCCATCCAGATATTATAAGATTCTATGGCATTGTTAATATGCCTGAAAATCGCGATTCTGATTTTACTTGGGATGATTTCGTACAGAAGGTGAATGAAGAGCTAATAGATAAATTTGCAAACTTCGTGCATAGAGCATTAATATTCGCATACCGCAACTTTAGAGAAATCCCCCCAAGGGGTGAAGTGGACGAAGTGGATAAAGAGGCAATAAAGACCATAATGCAGACATTAAAGAAGATGAACGAACATTTGGAAAATGTTGAGCTCAAAAAGGCATTCAAAGAGTGGCTCAATCTAGCGAGATACGGAAATGTTTATTTTGACCGTAAGGCTCCTTGGGCTCTATGCAAAGAGAGCAAGGAAAAATGCGCCACTGCCATAAATATATCGTTGCAAATAGTACAAGCTCTAGCCATTTTAGGTGCTCCGTTCCTTCCATTCACCTCAGAGAGAATATGGAAATTTTTGGGAAATGAGGATTCCATATTCCTTCATAAATATACCGAGGCCATAAAGAATTTAGATGTTGGCAAGAAACTCAAAAAGCCGGAGGTGCTATTTGAGAAGATAAAGAGAGAGGAAGAAAGGAATGAGAAGTGGGAGCAAATTGACTTGAGGGTAGCAGAGGTTGAAAGTGTTGAGGACCATCCCAATGCAGACAAGCTCTATGTTCTAAGAATAAATTTAGGGGATGGGAAGAGAACCTTAATCGCAGGATTGAAGAGATTTTACAAGAAAGAAGAGCTGTTGGGCAAGAAGCTTATCATAATAGCTAATCTAGAGCCTGCAAATTTCAGGGGAATTAAATCGGAAGGTATGCTGCTTGCTGGAGAGGATGATACCACCGTAGGCTTTCTAACTCCACAGGGAGATGTCCCTCCCGGCTCTAGAGTGCAGGCAAATGGAATGCAATCAAACCCCAAGGGAATTTTAAAGTTTAAAAAATTCCAAAAGATGAAGATGGAAGTTGTGAATATTGAAAAGGAGAATGGAAGAATAGTTGCTAAGGGGAATAAAGATTATCCACTTGATTTCAAAGTGCCAGAGGAGTGGATTGGTAAGCAAGGAGTTGTATTCATAGATAAAAAACCATTGATTCTCCACATTGGCGATGTTCGTATAGCTCCAGTAAAATATGTTAAGCCCGGAGGAAAAATAAGATGAAAGTTGATATGCACACCCATTCCATATACTCCTCCGATGGAACCATGCCACTAAAATATATGCTAAAATATGCAAAAAAAGTTGGTTTAGGGGCAATAGCCATAACAGACCACAATGAAATAGAAGGGGCTTTAAAAGCGAAAAAACTTGGAATTTTAGAAGTCATAAGAGGTATAGAGGTATCCTCAGCGCATGGGCATGTTCTCGCTTACGGAATAGATTGCAAGATTCCAAGGGACTTAAGCATAGAGGAGACCATTGAAAAAATACACGAATGCGGAGGAATCGCCGTGGCTGCTCATCCATATCGCTTCTGGTCAGGAATGGGAGAGAAAAACGCAAAAACTCACAATTTTGATGGTATAGAGGCCTTTAACGCAAGATGCAAAGAAAGTTCAAATAGAAAGGCAAGAAAACTTGCAAATATGCTTCATAAACCTTTCACTGCTGGAAGCGATGCTCATTTTGCAGATAGTTTAGGAAAAGCAGGAATAATAGTTGAAGCTGAAAAAGAGGAGGATATATTAGAGGAAATCCTGAAGAAAAATGTGGAAATATATGGAAATTCAAGAGATATGAAAGAGACCATAAGATATGTTAGAAGAGCAATTAGTAAATGGGCTGGTAGAGGATTTAAGAGAATCTAGATCAAATTTTCAAACTCCCCCTTAATTTTCTCTATTTCTTCATAAACATCCCTATCTGCAAGTACCACAAGCACACCTTTTTTCCCAACTGAAGTTATGATGAATATATTGCCATCATCTAAATGAACTACCACCTTCTTTAAGCTACCAAATCCTATAAATGCAGTTTCAGCTGCACCTAGTATTATTGCACTCATAGCAGAGAAAGTGTCTTCCTCATCAAAACTATCTCCATCTATAAACATGCCCGTTCTGCTTATCAGGGCCACCTTCTTAACTCCATCAATCTCCCTGATACCATCCAGGGCATCTTTTCTAACATTTGTCATCATTGTTAGTATACTTTTTAAAAATATAAATATTTTGCCGAAAAATTTTAAAAATGAGAATCTCAAAATTAATATACATTGGAAAGTTTAAGGTGCCCAGATGAAAAAGGTTAGTGCCATTGTGTACATAGCCATTATTGCTGTATCGGTTCCTCTTTATTTGCTCATGCTTAACAATCTGAGTTCCATTCCCATTCTCACTGTAAATTTCATAATTGGAATTTATCTCCTAGTTAAAGGTAGTGATTATTTTGTGGAAGGAGCCGCAAGTATAGCAGCTCATAAAAAAATAAGCCAGCACACAATTGGCTTGACTCTAGTAGCTCTAGCCACATCTCTTCCAGAGTTCGCCGTATCAACAATTGCATCCGCTTCAAACCATCCTGTTACCGCTTGGGGAAATGCTGTAGGGAGCAACATAGCAAATATAGGTCTAGTTTTAGGCGTTGCCGCAATTTTAATGCCTTTATCCTTATCAAAATATGTAAAAAGAGATGCACTTATACTCCTCGGTGTTACCGCTCTTCTAATAACCATTGCTCTTTTCACTCATGAAGTGGCATGGTGGGCAGGCATAATCTTCATTGTCATTTACATCATATATATGATGGAGATAAGGAGGAGAAAAGAAAGCATGGAAAGCATACCGGCAGAGCATTCTATTCTATGGTCATGGATTTACACAATATTTGGCGCCATTGGAATAGTGTGGGGCGCAGAAGTTGTGGTAAAATCAGCCATCAATATTGCAATCGTAGCTCATATTCCAGAGATAATTATTGCAGCAACTGCCATAGCAATAGGCACATCCCTTCCAGAATTAGCTACAAGTGTAGCAGCGGCCCTAAAAAAGAAGTACGGAATAGCCGTTGGAAATGTTATCGGAAGCAATATCTTCAATACTCTCATAGTGCTAGGAGGTGCCTCTTTATTCAATCCAATAAAAATATCTTTTCATGACATAACCTTTAATTCAATTTTCCTTGGAGTATTCACCCTAACTGTGGCATTGATGTGCTTAAAGAAGAGAATAAGTAGATTTGAAGGGCTTTTGTTAATAATTATCTATGCCATATTTTCCATAATGTTGATTTATTCTTTCTGATTTAGATAAGATAAGAATTTTGCAAGAGGCATACCCTCATCCCATCTAAGTATGAAATTTCCCTCTTTAGTTAAAGGAATCTTTGGAAGTAATTCATATATGAGCTTTATCCTCCCCCTCAATCCATTCACAGGTAATGCAAAAACTCTCCATGGATCACCCCTATACCCCTTTAGACGAAAAGCGTACAATCCAAGAATCTTTGCCTCTTCGCATTCTTTTAGAAATCTTTCTGCCTGCTCTTGGGCACGAGAGCTTGAATGAGTGAAAA